>JAFAYS010001193.1 GCA_019240175.1 Chloroflexota bacterium
GCGCGATCGCCCGCAGATACAGCTCAGTCTTGCCGCTGCCGGTCACGCCATGCAGCAGAAACACCCCGTGCTGCCCGTGTTTGATTGGCTCGGTGATCGGACCCAGCACACGGGCTTGCAGCGGCGACAGCTCGGGCGGCACATCGGGCTGGATCGCCGCGCCGTCCAATGGATTACGCACGATCTCGCGGGAGCTGAGCTCGATGTAGTTGCGCGCGACCAGCTCGCGCAGCGTCGCCAGTGGAAAGCCTTGCGTCGGGATCAGCGGCGGCCCGTCCTGCTCGGATTCAGCGTCGGCTTGCTCGCGCGAACGCTCGGCCAGCGCGGACAGCGTCGCCGCCTGCTTGGGAGCGCGAATGAGGGTAGCTAACGCGTCGTCTAGCGCATTGGGCGAAACCAGCAACCTCGCCATGCGCGCGTACTGCGTGCGAGCTTTGGGCCGCGTCAACGCAACGCCACGCGCGACCAGCCCGCGCTCTTTGAGCGTCCGGCACACGCGGCGTAGCTCACTCGGCGATCCGTGCAGCGCGTCGTGCAGCGTTTCCTCGGAAACTTCGCCCTGACGTCGCAGATAATAGAGCACGCCGCGCTCAGCGGCGGGCAGCGTGCCCAGCTCAACGCTCATGCCCTGCGAGGTTGCGCGCCAGGTCGCCAGCGATTGCTGCTCGCTGCCAGGCGGCAACAGCAGTTCCAGCGCATCCCAGAGCGGCACGCGATAGTAGCCATGCATCCAGCGCGCCAGCCGCAGCAGATGCGGCGGGATCGAAATATCGGCCTCACTGATCTCGTCGATCGGGCGAATCGTCGGGGCGTTGGGATCGAACTCACTGGCCGGGCGCTGCTCGTCACGTGCGGGCATCGGCTGGTCCGGCGTCGGGCGCAAATGCGGCGGCAGACTGTCGTAGAGCGCCATCACGATGCCCTGAACCCGCTGGCGACCGAACGGCACCCACACCAGCGCGCCCTCCTCGATCGTGCTGTTCAGCGACGACGGCACGTAGTAGGTATAGACCGCGTTAGGATTGCGGAAGAGCGCCACACGGACGGCGATATCGGCGAAAAGTTCAGGAGCGCGATCGGTCATCAAGAACCTAGAACTAAGAACCTAGAACCTAGGAGAACAAACGAACAAACGAACAAGGGAACAAAGAAGAACCGAGAGCTTAAAACAAATAAGTACCGCGATCTCCGTCGCCTACGGCAACCCGGGTACCCTCTGGGTGTGGAGGCCCGCTGAGGTTCGGAGAAGGGGGAAGAGCGCAGCGAAGAGGGTGAGAGCTGCCCTCATTCTGCATCTCAACAAGCCTATCCTGGATACCCACCGCTATAATTGGAGATCAACCACACTAATACCAAGTATGCAATAGGAATCGCAAGCACAAGCAGAATGCCAACCACCAGCAGCACCACAAACCCTCGATCAAACTGCGGTTGCATAACGCTCCTACCAGGCTTGCGTGTGGGCTAATTCTGCACCTCGACGATCCCACCGATGCCCGCACCGACGATCACGATCGTGCCGTTGCGTGCGCGCAGCCAGGCCGTATCCTGCGAGGCCTTGACCCGCTGCACGCCGTTCGAAAGATGCACCGAAGTCAGCGGCTGCGCCATGGCCGCCGCGCGCAGCTCGATCGCCAGCGACAGCACCTCGCGATCGTCGTAGATGTGCCCGGCGACAATGCTGAGCTCAAAGCCGCCGGGATAAAAGCGCTGTAGCTCGTAGCGCGGCTCGCCGCGAAAGGTTTTTTCTTTGTAGTCGGCGCTCAGCACCCGCGCCAGCCGCTGCATCATCTCGGCGGCATCAATCGTCTGCTCGGCGGCATGCTGATCGTCCCAGATCACCAGGTGTGGCGTGCGCTGCATCTCCTCTGCTCCTTCTTCTGCGATCAGCATACCCTTACCGGCAGGCAGCGTCAAGCGCTCGGCTCAGGCTGCGTGTGAATGCCCAGCCAGCCGGCGTAGATCTGCTGCTGGGTCGCGTCGGGCTGCGCCACGGGCTCGATCGCCAGCTTGTCCTCGGCGCTGGCCGCCAGCTCGACCTCGATCGTGCGCAGCTCTTCGCGCCGAAACAGCGTTAGCGTCACGCGCTCGCCGACCTTGCGATCGTTGAGCCGCTCACGCAGGCCGGCGTCGTCGGTCACACGATAGCCGTCCACAGCCACGATCTCGTCGTCGGCACTGATGCCCGCCTGGTAGGCCGGCGTATCCGTGGGCACCGCCGCGACTTTGAGCTGACCCTCGACGTGCTTGGTGCGCGCGCCGAGGATCGGCCTGGGCGACTTGCCATCCGCCGCCTTATCTTTCCAATTCCAGCTCAGCTTGAGCCCAGCCGCGCCCAGCGTTTGATCGAAGGGCAGCTCGTCGGTGCCGCCGATGTAGCGCGCGAAAAACTCGCTCAGGTCCTGGCCCGTGACCTCGCGAATCGCCGCAAGATAGCCGTCGCGCTCGGGAATGCCAGGGCCGTCGATCGGATACTGGCGGAATAAATAGCGCATCAGATCGTCAAGCGAGTATTTGTTGGTGGTGAGCCGGCGCAGCTCAAGATCCAGCAGCGCCCCGACGATCGCGCCCTTGAGGTAGTACGAGACCGTCGTGTTGACCGTGTTCTCATCAGGCCGGTAAAACTTGATCCACGTGTCGAACGAGGAGCACTCCAAGCTGTGCAGATGACGGCCCGGCGTCTGCTGTAGCGTTACGATGTCATCGGCCAGCCGCTCAAGGTAGCGCTTGGGCGTCAGCAGGCCACAGCGCGCCAGCAGCAGATCGGTGTAATACTCGGTGATGCCCTCCATGGCCCAGAGCAGCGTGGTGTAGGCCTCGCGCGTGTAGTCGAACGGGCCGAGCGCGGCGGCACGAATGCGCTTGACGTTCCAGACGTGGAAAAACTCGTGGCAGACCAGCGTCAGGTAGCGCTCGTAGGTGCGGCCAGAGCCAAAGCTGAAGCGCGGCAGCAGCAGCGAGGTCGAGTTGCGATGTTCCAAGCCGCCGCCCGCCGCTTTGCCGGCCAGCATCAAGAAAAATGTGTAGTGCGCGTAGGGCAGGCCGCCGAAAAGATCCCGCGCGGCGGTGACAATCGAGCGCGTGTCGTCGATCAAGCGCTGCTCGTCTTCGTTGCCGCGACCCCAGATCACAATCCGATGCGGCTTGCCGTCGACCTCGAAGCGCAGCGTGCGGTGCTGGCCGATCTCGAACGGGCTATCAACTAGATGATCGAAGTTGTCGGCAACATAGTGTCCTGATGCATCCGCATCCAGGCCGGTCGCGGTTTCCCAGCTATCCGGCGCGACAACTTCCACAGTCAGCGGCTGCTCGGTCGCACCCGCGACATACATAAACGTCGCCGCCGGCATCACATGCGCGTGCGTATCGTCGACATGACTCGTGCGCACCGTCAGCTCGTTGCCATACACACGGTAGCTCAGCCGCACACGATCCGCGCCCTCAGTGGCAACACGCCAGGTCTGCTTATCGGTCTTCTGCCAGCTCAGCACACGATCACCGGTGGTGGCGCTCACCTCCTGCACGTGACGCGCATACTCGCGGATCAGATACGAGCCGGGCGTCCAGGTCGGCAGCACAAAATCCAGCGCCTCGGCCTGCACCGCGCTCACCTCGATCGTGACGTCGAGCAGATGCTGGGCCGGCTGGGCAAGGGTTAGCGTATAGTGAATTTTCACGA
>JAFAYS010000141.1 GCA_019240175.1 Chloroflexota bacterium
AAATCGGCAGGGCGGCGCAGCAGATGCATCGCGGCGGCATCGACCAGCATATGCTCAAGCTGCAGGTCGGGATACTCCTCGGCGACGATGCGCGTGGTGACGCTGCGCCAGAGCCGCGAGGTTTCCAGCACGTTGGCCTTATCGACGCTGGTGAGCTTGCCGCGACGCTCACGGGCCATGGCGCAGGCAACGCGTACGATCCGCTCGATCTCGCCGGTGGTGTAGCTGCAAACATCGGTAGCGCGCTCCGCCCCGCCGCCGATCGACTCGCGCGTCTTGCCGCCGAAGTAGATGCCGCCGGTCAGCTCGCGCACCACGATTAGATCGACGCCTGCCAGCAGCTCAAGCCGCAGGGGCGAGGCCGCGCTGATCGCCGGGTGAACCGTGACCGGTCGCAGGTTGGCGAACAGATCTAATGCCTTGCGGATGCCCAGCAGCCCGCGCTCAGGCCGATCGCTGGCAGTGGGATCGTCCCACTTGGGACCGCCGACCGCGCCCAGCAGCACGGCGTCGCTTGCCTGGCACAAGCGCACGGTCTCGTCGGGCAGCGATGAGCCGGCCTGATCGATCGCACAGCCGCCGATCAAAGCCTCGCGCAGCGTAAATTGATGCTCCCACCGCTCGGCGACGGCGGTCAGCACTTTCGCGCCCTCGGCGACCACCTCGGGTCCAATGCCATCGCCGGGCAGCAGCGTTATCGTTGCCTGCATATGCTTCCTTCGAGCACGAGCACGCGCAGGGCCTGCTCGCTCACAGTACTTTCGTGTAAAAAAGGTCCCGATTCACAGCCCGAAAGCCAGCCGCCTGGTAGAGCTTTTGCGCGGCTGGGTTCCCGCTCTCGGCAAACACGATCGCGGTGTGCGCGCCGTGCGCTTTCAAGCGCCGCAGCCCCTCGGCGATCACGATTTTGCCCAGGCCCTTGCCTTGATACGCTGGCCGCGTCCCGACCGGCTCGAACTCGCCGGTATGATTGACCGGATCGAGCCAGCAGATGCAGTAGGCCGCAAAGTGCCCATCCGGCGCGACCAGCACAATATCGAGCTCGGGAATGTAGCCGGGTGCCTGGCGCAGCCGCCGATAGGCCTCAAGCGTGACCTTGGAAGGATTCCAGACCTCGCGGTGCGTCTCGACACGCTCATGCCACTCGTCCTCGTCGCCGACGTGACGCACGGCGAAGCCCTCGGGCAGTGGCACATCCGGGATCGGATCGGCCAGGTTGCGCCGCATGTGGTACATGAAGTCGGTATCGAGCTCGTAGCCGCGTTGCTCGAAGAACGCCATGGACTGCGGATCGGCGTCGGACGTTCTGATCCAGACCTGACGTTTGCCGGCGTTGTCACCTTCTTTGAGCGTTACACTGCCGTGCTGCTCCGACCACTTGAGCATCGGCTCTTCGAGCAGGCCGGTATTGCGCAGCCGTGGATGAATATCCCAAAAGACCACGCCGGGCGGACTGACCCAGTTGAAGCCCAGCAGCTCGCCGTCTTCGTTTTCCCAGAGCTGAGTGCCCTGCTGCGGATCGAAGACGACATTCTGGAACATGCCCCACAGAACATCACCGATGTGGAAGTAGCTGATCTCTGGGGCGAGGCCGGCTACCTCGGTGGCAAAGGCCAGCAGTGCCTGAAGGTCGCGTTCGTCGCGGTAGGGCCGTGATGAAATTTGCATAACACTCCTCACGGCTGGCTCAAAAACCAACCGCGCGCTAGTGTAGCACAGTCGTCACGCGCGCCGTGTGCTGGTCCTCGTACTGCGCGATCGCGTCGTCCTGACTAAGCAAAAAGCCCAGCTGATCGACGCCGTTGAGCAGGCAATACTTGGCGAACGGATCGATCGGAAAGCTGACCGCCGTGCCGTCCGGCAGCAGCACCTGCTGGGCATCGAGATCGACCGTGAGCTGCGCGCCGGGATCGGCGGTGCAAAGCGCGATGATCTGCCCGTGTGCCTCGGGCGCGACCATCAGCGGCAGCAGGCCGACTTTCAGCGCGTTGTTGCGGAAAATATCGGCGAAGTAGGTCGAGATCACGGCTCGGAAGCCGAAGCCTTGCAAGGCCCACGGCGCGTGCTCACGCGACGATCCGCAGCCAAAGTTGTGCCCGCCGATCAAGATCTGCGCGCGCTGCGCCTCGGGCTGGTTGAGCACGAAATCGGGCTTGGGCTGGCCCCCTTCGTCGTAGCGCCAGTCGGCGAAGAGATGGTCGCCCATGCCCTGCTTGTCGGTCGCTTTGAGGAAGCGCGCCGGAATAATCTGATCGGTATCGATATTTTCGATCGGCAGCACGACGCAGGTGCCGCTAAAGGTGGTGATTGGCTCCAAGAAAATCCTCCTGAAGAACCTAGAACTTAGAACTTAGAACCTAGAGGCGGAGATAACTGTTTCTAGGTTCTAGGTTCTGGGTTCTAGGTTCTAAACCAGTTCTCTCGCATCGGTGATCTTGCCCTTGATCGCGGTGGCCGCTGCGGTGAGTGGGCTGGCGAGAAACGTTCGTCCGCCCTTGCCCTGGCGCCCCTCGAAGTTGCGGTTGCTGGTCGAGACGGCGTACTGGCCCGGCTCCAGCTTGTCCTCGTTCATGGCGATGCACATGCTGCACCCGGCCTCGCGCCACTCCGCGCCGGCCTCGACGAAAATATCGCGCAGTCCTTCGGCCTCGGCCTGCTGCTTGACCTGCTGCGATCCGGGCACGACCAGCATGCGGACGTTCGGCGCGACTTTGCGGCCACGCAGAACATGCGCGGCCATGCGCAGATCGGTGATGCGCGAGTTGGTGCAGCTGCCCAAAAATACGACGTCCACAGGCTTGCCGAGCAGCTGCTGGCCCGGCTGGAGGCCCATGTAGTTGAGCGCTTTGTCGAGCGCGGCCCGCTGGCTGGGATCGCCGAGCGCCTCGGGATCGGGCACCGGCTGATCGATCGCCATGCCCATGCCCGGATTGGTCCCGTAGGTGATCATCGGACGCAGCGTGCCGGCATCCAGGCTGATCGCGGCGTCGTAGGTTGCGCCCTCGTCGGTCGGCAGCGTGCGCCACTGCTCAACGGCGCGCTCCCAGTCAGCGCCCTGCGGCGCGTGAGGTCGTCCGGCGATATAGCTAAACGTCGTCTCGTCGGGCGCGACCATGCCGGCCCGCGCGCCGCCCTCGATGCTCATATTGCAGATCGTCATGCGCTCTTCCATCGACAGCGCGCGGATCGCCGAGCCGGTGTACTCGAAGACGTAGCCTGTGCCGCCGCCGATGCCGATCTTGGCAATGATCGCCAGGATGATGTCTTTGGCCGTCACGCCGGGCTGAAGCTGCCCATCGACGCGCACTTCCATCGTGCGCGGCTTGTTTTGCAGCAGACACTGCGTGGCCATCACATGCGCAACTTCGCTGGTGCCGATGCCGAAGGCCAGCGCGCCGAACGCGCCGTGCGTGCTGGTGTGCGAGTCGCCACACACGATTGTCATGCCGGGCTGCGTCAAGCCCTGCTCGGGGCCGATCACATGCACGATGCCCTGCTTGTCGGAGCCGAGCTTGAAGAGCGGAATGCCAAAATCCAGGCAGTTGCGCTCAAGCTGCGCCAGCTGTGCGCCCGCCTGCGGATCGAGAATCGGTATCAGGCCGTCCAGGCCGCGCGGCGTGGTCGGCGTCGAGTGATCCATCGTCGCGATCGTTTGGTTGGGGCGACGGACGCTCAGCCCGCGCTCACGCAGCTGGGTAAATGCTTGGGGCGACGTGACCTCGTGGACCAGGTGCAGATCGATATAGAGCACCGCCGGCGTGTCCGCTGTTTGCGGCCTGACAATATGCGATTCCCAGATTTTCTCAAACAGCGTGCGTGGTCGTGTGGTCATATCCATTCCTTTAGGTTCCATCGCCTGGTGCTCGGATGGTCGCCGTGATCGAGTATGAATCTCGACCACGGCGTGGGCTGATTCCAGCGCGACGCAGGTTACTTGTTGACGTAATCAAGCCAGTGGTAGCGGTCCTCGGTCGCGCCGTTGAAGAGGCCGAAGAAGACCTTTTGAATCTCCGCCGTGATCGGGCCGCGTCCGCCGGCCTTGACTTCTAGGCCATCGACCGAGCGGATCGGCGAGATTTCGGCGGCGGTGCCGGTGAAAAACAGCTCGTCGGCAAGATAGAGCGCCTCACGCGGAATCACCTGCTCGCGAACCTCGTAGCCCAGATCGCGCGCGATCGTCATGACCGAGTCGCGGGTGATGCCCGGCAGCAGCGAGGCCGTGATCGGCGGCGTGTAGACCACGCCACGGGTGACCACAAACAGATTTTCAGCCGAGCCCTCGCTCAGGTTGCCGCTGCTGTCGAGCGCGATGCCTTCGACGTAGCCGTTGCGCTGCGCCTCCATCACGATCAGCTGCGACGACAGGTAGTTGCCGCCGGCTTTGGCCATCGTGGGCAGCGTGTTGGGCGCGGGCCGTGTCCAGCTGGAAACGCACACGTCGACGCCTTTTTCCATGCCGTCTTCGCCCAGAAAGCTGTCCCAGGCGATCGCCGAGATCGCGACTTCGACCGGCGTTTCTTTGGGCGCGGGGCTGATCTCGCCGAAGCCACGGAAGGCAAACGGACGCAGATACGCGCTCTTCAGCCCGTTGGCGCGCATTACCTCGCGGCAGGCCTCCGACAGCTGATCATGTGTGAAGCGGATCGGCATGCGGTACACGCGCGCCGAGTCGTAGAAGCGATCCATGTGCGGTGCCAGCCGAAAGATCGCGGTGCCGTTGGGCGTGTCGTAGGCGCGCAGGCCTTCGAAAATGCTCGATCCGTAGTGGATCGCGTGAGTCATGATATGGACCGTGGCGTTTTGCCATTCGACCATCTCGCCGTTGAACCAGATGTACTTGGTGGGAGTCATGGGCATAGCGGCAGCTCCTTTGCTTGTTGAAGCCCTGTGCTGGCGCTGTGTGCGTGGTGTGGAATGCACACAGCTGAGTAATAGGATTTACCCATGATACACCACGTCAGCCGGTCGCGCATCTTGCGCCCGTAGCAGCGGCAGCTCAAACGAATCGGTGAGTGCCTGCCAGCTGGCTTCGATAATATTGGCCGAGCAGCCGACCGTCGACCAGCGCTGGTCGTCGCGCGCCGCCTCGATCAGCACGCGCGTGACCGCTCCCGTGGCCGATTGCTCGTCGAGGATGCGCACTTTGTAATCGGCGAGATGCACGCTGGCCAGCTCGGGATAGAACGGCACCAGCGCTTTGCGCATCGCACAGTCCAGCGCGTGAACGGGGCCTTTGCCCTCCGCCGCCGTATGCACGATCTCGTCGTCGACGCGGATCTTGACGGTGGCCTCGGCCAGCATGGGCCGACCGTGGGGCTGCTCCACGACGACCATCGCGTCCAGCAGCTCGAACGGCGCGCGATAGGCGGGATCGGAGCGGCGGATCAGCAGCTCGAACGAGCCTTCGGCGGCCTCGTACTGAAAGCCGATATGCTCCAATTCTTTGATCCGCTCCAGCACGGCCTTCTCGTTGCCGTTGATCTTCAGCCCCAGCTCTTCGGCGCGCATGCGCACGTTGCCGCGTCCCGACAGCTCGGAAACGACCACGCGGCGCTGGTTGCCCACCAGCTGCGGATCGATATGCTGGTAGCTGTGCTCGACCTTGGCGACGGCGGCGACATGAATGCCGCCCTTGTGCGCAAAGGCGCTGCGGCCCACGTAGGCGGCGTGCTCGTCCGGGCTCAGGTTGGCGACGGCGGCGACATAGCGCGAGATCTCCATCAGCCGCGCCAGCTGCGCATCGCCGACGACGGGCAGACCCATCTTGAGCTGAAGATTAGCCATGATCGCCACAAGATTGGCGTTGCCGCAGCGCTCGCCGTAGCCGTTGATCGTGCCCTGGACGTGGGTTGCACCGGCCTCGATCGCCGCCAGTGAGTTCGCGACCGCCAGCTCGCCGTCGTTGTGGGTGTGAATACCGATACGAGGAGAAGTGGAAAGGCCCTCACGTCTGGCCCCCACCCCCGGCCCCTTCCCCGAACCTCCGCCGGCTTCGGCGTCGGTTGCGGCAGGCGAGGGGAGAGATTCGGTACTTTGTTCTTTTGTTCCTTTGTTCCTTTGTTCCCCTAAAGCCGCTTTGACCTCGCCAACAACCTTGCTTACCCAGCCCGGCAGCGAGCCGCCATTGGTATCGCAGAGGATCACGGTCTCGGCTCCGGCCTCGGCAGCCGCGCGGATCGTGGCCAGCGCGTAGGCCGGATCGGCGCGATAGCCGTCGAAGAAGTGCTCGGCGTCGTAGAGCACGCGGCGGCCCTGCGAGCGCAGGTAGGCCACGCTCTCGGCGATCATGCGCAGATTTTCGTCGAGGGTGGTTTCCAGCACGGCGGTGACATGCAGCGTCCAGGACTTGCCGACGATCGTGCAGATCTCGGTTTCGGCGTTCAGCAGCGCGATGATGTTGGGATCTTCGGCGACAGCGGCGTTGGCGCGGCGAGTCGAGCCGAAGGCGCAGATCGTGGCCTGCTGCCACTGCTCGTCGCGGGCGCGGCGGAAGAACTCGGCGTCTTTGGGATTGGAGCCGGGCCAGCCGCCCTCGATCAGCGGAATCCCAAATGCGTCCAGCTCGCGCGCGATCTTGAGCTTGTCCTCAACCGAGAGCGCCATGCCTTCGCGCTGGGTGCCATCGCGAAGCGTCGTGTCATGGATCTGAATCGTCATAGTGCCTCCAAGTACCACAAGAT
>JAFAYS010000180.1 GCA_019240175.1 Chloroflexota bacterium
GAGACTTGCTGTAGGTCTTGAGCGCAGCCTTGGCGGCGGCATAGGCGGTGGTCGCCTCGGGAAGCGGCAGGACCGACTGGATAGAAGTCACATGCACCACCGTGCCGCTGCCGCGTTCGATCATCTGCGGAATGAGGAGACGATCAAGGCGAACGGTCGCCAAGAGGTTCAGATTCAGCTCGGCAAGCCAGTGATCGTCCGTCAAGGCGACAAAGCCGCCGCCCGGTGTGGACGAACCGCCAATCACATGGGCGAGGATATCGACGCCGCCCATACGATCGAGTGCCGCCTTGGTCAGGATTTCCCCGCCCTCGGCTGTCGTCAGGTCGGCCTGAACGAACTCGACGCCGTCGATGGGCTCCGGGGTTCCGCGCGCAGCGGTGATCACCCGGGCTCCGCCAGCCAGGAAACGGTCGACGGTGGCGCGGCCCGTACCTTTGGTGCCACCACTGACGAGCACTCGCTTTCCCACGAATTCGGTTGGATCAGCTGTGATATTCACGCCGTGATCTCCAAGGCTTTGATAGTGTCGTTTTCGAGCGTGAAACGATAGGTGAAGCGGATCGGGCTGCCTGGGAAGTCGCCATGGGCAGGGCCTTCGACGACAACCTGACCATTCTCATGGCGAACGGTATCCGGCGTGAAGATCGCTTTTGCGCCGACCACCGCCTCTTCGAGCAAGGTCCGCAGTTCGGCGTGTCCGTTGTGACGGCTTCCGTTGTCTAGGACGATCGCGTCGGCGGCAAAGGGCTTCAACATGCCGTCCACATCGAGTTGTGCGTTTGCCTCGACATAGTCGGCTATGGGATTGGGTAGTGCTGGTGTCATCTGGTCTCCTCGCTATTGTTGCGTTTCAATGATGATAGTGGTACGCTGAAGAAATTACAAGAACCGACAAAAAAGTTGGGTACACACCAAAAGGTAAGCTGATGGGCTATACACCTCATACTGCCGCACAGAGCGCGCAAAACGTGATCCGCGTGCTTGAGGGTCGGTGGAAACTCATAATCTTGTTTCAGCTGTTTGGCTCAAACGTCCGCCGCTTCTCGGAGCTGGAACGAGCAATCCCAGGCATTTCCCAGAAGATGCTGATCCAGCAGCTACGGCAGCTGGAAGCTGACGGCGTTGTCACCCGTATCGTCCATGCCGAGGTGCCGCCTCGGGTGGAGTACCATCTCACCGAATGGGGGCAAACCCTCTGCCCGGTACTAGATAAGCTGCTCACCTGGGCAGAGTCCGCGCCAGATGAGGTTCGGGCACGCCTCATCGATACCAGCGCGATGGTGGATGATCTCACCGCCGTCTCATCAATATGAGCCATATAAACAAAATCCCTTGTAAGGAAACGAGCATGCTGGATACTGTCTGCACCCAGCCAGATGACCATGCCTTTCCTGTCGCAAGAGCCACGGGATACGTAGCCATAACATAGGTTCCGCCTGTGGGCAGTTCCCCACGACAAGAAAACGGATGATTCTACGCTCCTACTCGCGCATATCAATCCTTATGGGCACGTTGACCTCGATATGACGACCCGCCTGGCCCTGGATGTGCCAGCCTCATAGAGGTGCGCTCACCGAGCGGAGCAGCTACGTTGCGACTGGTTGCATGCATGTTGGGTTTAGCCCAATTAGTTTTGGAAATAAGATAAGATTATCGGTAAGATGGATGATCAGACAGGTCCGCGACAGCCAAAAGAGCCCAGGAACTACTCGTTCCTGGGCTCACATTATCTCTCGCTAAGCTGTAGGGCTGCGGTGCTAGAGCCGCGCGTTAATCACCGACTGGATCTGTCCGGTCCAATCCCCGCGCTGAAGATCGGCAGGGGTAAAGCGCAGACTCGTGCGCTGCTCGTTGAGCGACTCGAACAGTAAGCCCAGACCACGCGCCCGGCGATCGATCTCAAGAAACACCTGCAAGCCGCCTTCGTCAAGATGAAAGATCACTTCTAGCTCACGCAGCCGCCCCCGATACGCGCCATTTGGATGAAACTCTAGCTCCTGAACGATGCCGAGCTGGCTCCAGCCGGCATGTCGCTCTAGCTCATCCTGCCACAAATAAAAGCCAAGCTGATCCAGAGATTGGAGGAAGCGCTCCTGAAGCGGATGCGGCATCACGCGGAGCATATCGGTGTCTTTAGGGTCGAGCGACATCGCAATATCCACGCCTGTCACCACATACACCGGCGTGCGCTTCAACGTCAGCGGCGTCGCGTATGGAAGCTGCACCTCGAATGGTTGCTGCCACGTCGAGCCAGGCTGGATTGTCATCGGCGCGGCGAGCGTGTGTGAGGCCAGCGTCAGATCATGGGTATGCTCGTCGGTTTTGTAGCGCGTCATAACTCGGAGATACAGCGCGCTCATCTCCTGAGCTGCGGAGCCGCCCTGAATGCTAACTTCGCCGCGGAGTATACCGCCGGGCACAACCTGGGCCGAGGCAAGACGGGTATCAACGGTCGCCGATCCAATACCAATCCGAGTAAGCAGCTCGGTAAACACGTGGGACTCCTTTCAGTACAATGCTAAGATGTACGTCGAGGCTCCTGAAAGGTTACAGTTTTCGTTCTAGCGCCCAGTTGAGCATACTTACGGTTAATCTTGCAGGTTTGATCATTTTGATTATCGGTAAAGAGAATTAGATTCACAATGTGCAGAGTAGCTGACACTTATAAAGTATTAGCTGCTACCTGCGGCAATGCATCTAGGATTACGCCTACAACCTTGCCGCTCTCGGTGATTTGCGGGAAGTGGCTGCTGTTTTCACACATCACGTGCCTTGAAGCGCGAGCAAGCCAAAGCAGCTCTTCCTGATAGCGAAGATGCGTCGCATGTGCCGCCGAAGGTACAAACGGCAATTTTTTTGCGCCAGTTACCACCGTTACTGGGATATCAGGGAACGCGCCCGCTTCGTCGATCAGACGAACCGTGTCGTGAATGCACTCGTCCTCGGAGTACTTGTATCGATCAAAGAGCCGCTCAATCGCCTTCAGGCCATTGTTCAATGCAACAAGCGCGCGCGGAGGCTTGATGTTGTTCTGCTCAACAATTTCGATCGGGTGAGATGCATCCACGAAGACGACGCCGGACACTTCTGATCCAAACATGCGCGCATACAGGTTCGCGTAGATGCCCCCAATAGAATGCGCAACCAGGAGATACGGCGGCGGCACCTGCGCCCAACGTGCCATGCCCCGAATGTCCTCAACCACGGTGTCTCCGCGCTGAGGAGTTTTCGCTTTAGGGCTCGCACCCACACCGCGCCGGTTCATGAGCAGCACCGTGCTTCGCTCAGCCACAAACGGATACACTTTATCCCACGACTGATAGCTCATCCTGAAGCCATTGAGGAAGAGCACGCTGTGTTCGCCACGCCCAACGACGCGGTGTTCGAGAATATTCATAGGCCGATTCCCTTTCCTTGGCCGATCTGCCGGAGCACCTGGCGCGTGATCAAGCCGAGCTTACTGTTCTGATCGTATCGTCATGGGCGCTTATCGATCTGCAGCACGGCAACACCACCCAGGAGCGTCAGCCCGACGAGCAGCCAGAGCAGGCTACGGTAGCCGCCCAGCTGTCCCGCGAGCAGAGTCGCACCGATCGGAGCCAGCGTCCGGGCCAGCGTCAGCCCAAAGCTCATCGCGCCGTTAATGCTGCCGTAGTGCGCCGAGCCGTAGGACTCGGCCAGCAGCGCCGCGCGCATGATCGTCAGCGTCCCGGAGCCGGCACCAAAGAGCGCGATCGCCACGACCGCGCCCGACAACGTTGGATACAGCACCAGCAGCGCCACACCCAGCGCCTGCATCACCATCAGTCCTGCCGTCACGATCTTACGTGGGTAGCGATCGCCGAGCGGGCCGATCAGCAGCCTACCCGCCAACGACATCAGCCCAAAGAGTCCGGTCACGGTGGCCGCGCTGGCCGGCGGAATCTGCTGCTCCGTGAGATATGGGATCAGATGCACCGTGAGCGTTACCGTGGCGAAGGTGCTCACGGCGAAGGCTACGGTGAACCACCAGAAATCGGCGTCACGCAGCGCCATACTGAGAGAAACCTGCGCTTCAGCCGGCCCGATCTGCGACAGCGCCGCTGTGTCCGCTGACGCACCGTCTGGACGCAGCCCGAGATCCTGAGGCGCACGCCGCAGCACCAGCGCATGGAGCGGGATTGTGATTCCAGCCAGGATCGCCGCCAGGATCAGCAGCGCCGTGCGCCAGCCCAGTTGCAGCACGAGCTGCGCGCTGAGCGGAATAAAAAGAAAGCTGGCCCACGCGCCGAAAAAAGTCAAGATCGTGAGCGCCCGCCCGCGCCGCTGCCGAAACCAGGTTGCGATCAAGGCAAAGGCCGGCTCGTACAGCACCGCCGCCATCGCCAGCCCGATCCCGGCCATGATCAGATAGAAGCCGGACAGCGTTGTCACCTGCGACCAGGCCAGCAGCAAACAACTCGCCAGGCACGAGCCGATCGTCATCAGCCAGCGCGGACCATGCCGATCCAGCCACCACCCGACCGGCACAGCGGCGATGCCCGAGCACAGCAGCGCCAGCGAGTAG
>JAFAYS010000648.1 GCA_019240175.1 Chloroflexota bacterium
GTACTCGACGATCACGGTCTCGTTCTGGCCCAGCTCGTCGCTGCCGTAGCGCTCGCCGCGCTGCGCCACCTCGTCGAGCACGGCGCGCACAAGCTGCGGCCGGTTGAGCGTGAAGTTAAGAAACGGCCCTGCCGCCTGCACGCTGCCGACCAGACTGTTCTCGGGAAACTGTAGCTGCTCGGCGAGGCGCTGTGCCAGCTGTGGCGGCGGTGTTCCGGCCTGCTTGGCGGCCCGAAAGCAGGGAAAGGCCAGATCGGCTGGCACGTTGGCTTTGGGCTCGGCGAGCTCGATCTGATCCGGCGGGACCAGACCTGTCGCAGCGATCGCTTGTTGTATCTCACCGGCAAAGCGGTCGAGCGCATATTCCATGCAAAAACTCCTTATCTATTCTTCAAAATTGTACCACCGCGCCAGGCCTTCCTGCGGCTACACCGTTTCCAGCTGCGTCAACCGATCGTGCCAAGCCTCGGTGACGAACGCCAGCTTACCGCGACAGATCGTCGCCTGAAGCCGCAGGTCACGATCAAAGATCAGCAGATCGGAGTCGTAGCCAGGCTGGATGCGTCCTTTGCGCTGCGCCGCGCCCGCCGAGTGCGCCGGATTGAGCGTCAGCATGCGCACCGCATCAGGCAGCGCCACGCCAACCAGCTCGACCAGGTTACGCAGCGCCTGATCGGTGGTCAGCACGCTGCCGGTGATCGTGCCGTCGCTGAGCCGCGCCACGCCGTCGATCACACGCGCGGGCTGTCCGGCAAAGGTGAACTCGGCGTTCGGCAATCCCGCGCAGGAGAGCGCGTCGGTCACGATGATCGTGCGCTCCGCTCCCAGCGCCCGGATCATGACCCGCAGCGCCGCAGGATGTACATGCACGCCATCCGCGATCAGCTCGCCGCGCACGCTCTCGGCCTCGACGATCGCGCCGAGCGGTCCCGGCTCGCGGTGATGCAGCGGACGCATCGCGTTGAAGCAGTGAGTCGCGTGGGTAATGCCCAGCGGAATCGCGTCGCGCGCCTGCTCATAGGTCGCGTCGGTATGGCCGATGCTGACCGTCACGCCGGCGTCGACCAGCTGCCGGATCATCGCGTCGGCGTTCGGCAGCTCAGGCGCGAGCGTGATCAGCCGTAGCTGGCCTTTGGTCAACTCAAGCAGCTGCTCGGTCTCGGCGGCCTCCGGCTGGCGTAGCCACGACGGATCGTGCGCGCCGCGCTTGTTGACGCTCATGTACGGCCCTTCGAGATGAATCCCCAGCGGCTCGGCACCTGGTCCTGGTGTTTCGATCGCCTCGATCGCGGCGCGCAGCTGGGCTTCGGGCAGCGTCGCGGGCACGCCGACCACACCGATCAAAAAAGAGGTCGTGCCGGTCGCGGGCGTCCAGCGCGCGTAGGCGCGGATCTCGCCGGCATCATTCGTGTGCAGGTTGAAGCTGCCGCCGCCGTGGGTGTGAACGTCGACAAAGCCGGGCGTGACGATCATGTCGCTGAGGTCGATCGCAGCGTCCCCGTTGTCGGCGTCCGGCCCGCGCGCGACGATCTGCCCGCCGTCGATCGTGAGCGCGGCATTGTGCTGCTCGCCGTCAGCATCGACGAGCTGAGCGTGAGTGAATGTTAAGCGCATGGCTTAGCTCCTTTGGCTTAGACTGAATGCTTCTGCTATGCTAACATCGTTTCGCGATCGTAAGATCAAACGTTAGGAGTACCATGCGTCAGCCAGATCAGGATTACGTGCCGGCCAATGTGCAGATCGCAGGTCTTCACGCGTATCAAGCATCGATCGATGGGATGCTGCGCCGCCTTGAGGCTGAGCGGCTGATCGAGCGCTTGTGGAGCCGCGATCCTGGCCTCTGGTATCCGGCAGCCGAAACGCAGGCGCGGATTCGACAGCGCCTGGGCTGGCTCGATCTGCCGGTCGCTTCAGATCAAAGCCACGGCTGGCTGACGACGCTGCGATCACATAACATCACGGATCTGCTCTACGTCGGCACCAGTGACGCTGGTGTGATCGCTCGGCTGTGGCGCGATCTTGCCGATCATCAGGGCGCTCTACGTCTCACGGTGCTGGATTCGATCGAGCCGTCGGCGGTACAGTCAACGCTGTCGTCGATCGATTGGCCGCGAACGGCGCTGCTGCTGGCGGCGGAGGCCATGCTCACGCCCGACATCGACGCGCTCGCGCGGATTGCGCTTAACGCCCGCGCGCAGGCCACGCCCGCCAACTCTACCCCGCTGGTCGTCATCGCGCCGCCCGACTCTGCGCTGCTGCCGCTGGTGCAAGCGTACGCCGAGCCGACCTTGCTATCGCTGCCGCCGGATCTCGGCGCGCGCTTCGGGGCGCTGTCGCCACTGGGCCTGCTGCCCGCCGAGCTGGTCGGCGGGCAGCTCGATCGGCTGCGCAGCGTGGCGCTGGCAATGCGCTCGCAGTGTCGCCGCGACGATCTGGCGCACAATCCCGGCGTGTGGCTCGGCACGACGTTCGCGGTGCTGGCCCAGAGTCGCCGCGACAAGCTCATGCTGCTTGCGTCGCCCGAGCTACTGCCGCTGGCGCGCTGGATCGCCGCATTTGTCTCCGGATCGCTCAGCAAGCACGGGCGCGGCTTTGTCATGGATGTAGAAGAACCGACGAAAGAACCGAGAACCCAGAACCTAGAACCTAACGGAGAACAAAGAACAAAGAACAGAGAACAAGGGAACAAGGCGGGTGCCCTTTGGGCGAAGGAACAAAGAGGTTCCAACTTTCCCCCTTCGCCTGCGGCAGCGGGAGAAGGGGGCCGGGGGGATGAGGGCCAATCCAACGAACAAGGGAACAAGGCGGGTGCCCTTTGGGCGAAGGAACAAAGCAGTACGGAAATTCCCCCTCGCCTGCCGCAGCGGGAGAGGGGGAAGAGCGATAGCGAAGGGGGTGAGGGCCAGCCCCGCCCCGATCGCATCATCATTGTGCTGCGGCTGGGCGGTGCGGAGAATGACGTTCTCGATCAGGAATTGGCGGAGCTTGCGGCGGCTGGATTACCGGTTATGACGTTGGAATTGGCGGATCATTACGCCGTAGCCGAGCAGATCGTGACGTGGCAGATCGCCGTCGCGACGATCGGCGTGGTGCTCGGCCTCAATCCGTTTGACGAGCCCGACACCGCCGCCCGCGACGCGTATTTGTGGCGACGGCTGCAAGCGGGGGATTCGCGATCGCTGCCGCCCGCCACGTTGCTGGAGCCGCAGGCGCTGGCCGAGGCCTGGCAGCAGCTCAGCCCAACGATCAGGAGCACGCGCTGTATCGCGATCGCGGCCTATCTTCCCGAGTCGGGAGCTGTGCGCGTGTTGCTGGCGGAGCTACGCGCCTTGCTGGCGCGGCGCTTCGGCGTGACAGCCGTGGTCGTAGAGCCGCTGCACGAGCAATCCTGGGCGACGCAGGTGCTGCACGCCGGACGTCCTTGCGCGATCCTGCTACTGACGGTGGATGTGCCGTCGACGGTTGCGGTGCCGGGCCGCGATTGGACGCTCAACCAGTTGCGGCATGAGCGCATCGCGGCGGATTGCCTGGCCTGGACGCAGCTACAGCGGCGCTTCGTGCATCTCGATCTTGGTGCCGATGCCACCAATGGGCTGCGGCGCTGCTTGGATCTGCTGGTGACCCTGGACTCGTAAGCCGAGCATTGGCGATCGCTGTGATCAAAAGCCGCCGCGTGAGTGGATGATCTGTCCTGTGATCCAGCTGCCCTGCTCGGAGGCCAGAAACAGAATCAGCCGCGCCGCATCCTCGGGCGTGCCAATCCGACCAAACGGCGCGCGGGCCAGCAGCTCGGCGCGAAACTCATCGCTGATCCAGCCGGTGTCGGTGATGCCGGGATCGACGGCGTTCACCGTGATGCCCAGCAGCGCCAGCTCGGCGGCAAAGGTCGTCGTCAGCGCTTCGATCGCGCCTTTGCTGGCCACGTACGCGAGCTCGCCAGGCATCGGGCCAAGCCCCTGCCCCGAGGTAAGATTGATCACGCGACCGCCCGCGCCGCCCCGAAAGCGCCGCGCAAACTCCGTGATCGCCAGCGCTGTCGCCCGCGTGTTGACCGCGTAGTGCCGGTCCAGCGACTCAGCCGCGAGCAGCGGCCAGTCGTCGCGCTCGGAGTGTGCCGCGTTGTTGACCAGAATATCCACCGGCCCGAGTGAGCGCTCGACGTGATCGAAGAGCGGCGCGATCGCCTCGGGATCGCCGAGATCGACCTCGTACATCGTAGAGCGGCCATCGCGGGCGTAAACCTGCGCCGCCAGGGCGGCGGCCTGCTCCGGGGCGGCGTAAAAGGCGATGCCCACCGCCACGCCCTCAGCCGCCAGCGCGCGTACGGTCGCCGCGCCGATGCCGGTGTTGCCGCCGGTGACGATCGCGACTTTGCCTGCTAAACCATAGTCGGGCATTCTTGCTCCTCACTTGGGGCGCGACTGATTCACGTTGACCAGCCGCGCCGTGTTGATCACTGCTCGCCGGCTAAAGCTCCTGCCACTCGGTATGGAAGGTTCCGTCGCGATCCGTGCGCTGATACGTGTGCGCGCCGAAGTAGTCGCGCTGAGCCTGAATCAGATTCGCCGGCAGTCGCGCGCTGCGGTAGGCGTCGAAGTAGGCCAGCGCCGAGCTCATGGCGGGCGTTGCGATGCCCAGCTCGGTTGCGATGCGCAGCGCCGTGCGCCACTGGCTATCGCGCTCCTGCACGGCAGACGCAAAATAGTCGTCGAGCAGC
>JAFAYS010000379.1 GCA_019240175.1 Chloroflexota bacterium
ATTTTGCGAAAAGCTTGGTTTGTTCCCTGGATGCTGGCCTGGCTGCTGGTGTCGCTGCTGCCACAGGAGTCGGCGGCCCAAAGCCAGAGCCAGGTCTACTACGTGTCGGCGGAGCGCGGCCTGACCACACCGGCGATTAGTTTTGTGCGTCGCGCGCTGCGTGAGGCAGAAGCGGCGAATGCAACGGCGCTGGTGGTCGAAGTTCACGGCGGAGGCTCGTTGAGCGGCACCTGGCCGCTGGCACGCGAGCTTGCTAGCGCACGGGTTCCGGTTGTCGCGTATATTGCGCCGCGCGGCGGTCGCAGCGGCCCGATTGGTACGCTGCTGGTATCGTCGGCGCATGTCGCGGCGATGGCTCCCGGCGCGACGATCGGCTTTGCCGAGCCGCTGATCGATATTCCCGCCGGCTTTTCGGCGTCGACGCAGCAGCTTGTGGTCGAAGATGCCGTCAAGGAATTGACCGGCTGGGCGCAGTCACGCGGTCATAACCCAGACTGGGTCGAGCAGGCGGCACGAACCGGCGCGATCATCAGCGCCGAGCAGGCCCAGTCGCTCACGCCGCCGGTGATCGATCTAGTGGCGACTGAGGATGAGCTGCTCACCAGCTTGCAGGGCCGGCAGGTCACGCTGGCCAGCGGCGAGACCCGCACGATCCAGACACTCGGCGCTGCAGTCCGGCAGATCGAGCCGACGATCTGGGAGTCGTTGGGCCAGCTGATCGCGATTCCTTCAGTGGCGTTTGTGCTCTTTGTGCTGGGCGGCATCGCGCTGTATCTTGAGCTGGCTAATCCCGGCGTCGGGATTCCCGGCATCGCGGGTGCGATCCTGGTGATTGCCGCGCTGGTCGGCTTCGTGCTCGGTGAGGTGCGACCGTTGGCGGTGCTGCTGCTGGCGGCGGGACTGGTCGTTGTGGGGCTTGAGCATATTGTGCTATCGCACGGCGGCTTTACGGTCGCCGGGCTGATTCTGCTGGTGCTGGGCGCGCTGTATCTGGTCGATACCGATCGCACGCCGGGCCTGGATGTCTCGTACATGGTGATCGCCGGTGTGGCGGTGGTGCTGGGCAGCGCAGCCGCCGGGCTGGTGACGCTGGCGATGCAGGTGCGGATGCGCAAGCCGGTAACGGGACGCGACGCACTGATCGGGCAGATTGCCGAGGTACGCCAGCCGATCGCGCCGGAAGGTATGGTCTTCACGCAGGGCGCGCTGTGGTCGGCCTGGACCGATGAGGGGCCGTTTGCGGTCGGTGAGTTTGTAGAAATTGCTGGAGTAGAGGGATTGCGCCTCTACGTACGCCGGGTTGCGGATGCTGAGGCCGCCTAGCCGGCACATAGATCATGAAAGGACTTCGACGATGTTAGGTGGTGTAGGTTTATTGCTGTGTCTCGGTGGCCTGTTTTTCATCGGCCTGATGTACATATTCTCGGCAATTCGTGTTATTCCCGAGTACGAGCGCGGCGTGATCTTCCGGCTGGGCCGCCTGGTCGGCGCGCGTGGTCCGGGCCTGTTCTTCGTGTGGCCGCCGATCGAGCGCATGATCCGCATCGATACGCGCGTGCTGACGATGGACGTTCCGGCCCAGGAGATCATCACGCTCGACAACGTGACGATCAAAGTCAACGCGGTTTTGTATTTCATGGTGATCGATCCCAACAAAGCCGTCGTCAATGTTATGGATTACGTGCGCGCCACGATGCAGATCGCGCAGACCACGGTTCGTAGCGTGATGGGTAAGGTCGAGCTGGATACGATTCTGGCTGACCGGGCGCGGCTCAACAGCGAGATCCAGCAGATCATCGACGAGCAGACCGAGCCATGGGGCGTCAAAGTCACGATCGTCGAGGTCAAGGACGTGGAGTTGCCGCAGCAGATGCAGCGCGCGATGGCCCGCCAGGCCGAGGCCGAGCGTGAAAAGCGCGCCAAGATCATCCACGCCGAGGGCGAGTTCCAGGCCTCCAAGCAGCTGGCCAACGCCGCCGATATTATCGCCAACGAGCCGGTCACGCTTCAGCTGCGCTACCTGCAAACGCTGACCGAGATCGCGACCGAGAAGAACTCGACGATTCTGTTCCCCTTCCCGATCGATATTGTGCGGCCATTCCTGGGCATGCTCGGCACATCCGAGGAAATGGAGCTGAGAAAGGCCGCGATGCAGCAAACAAGCGCTGCTCGTCAACCGCAGCGTCAGCCCGCGCAGATCCCACCCGCGCAGGCTGTGCCGCCCACGCAGATTCCGCCAGCGCAGGCTGTACGACCTACACAGCCTACGCAGCCGCCGTACACGCAGCCGCAGTCAACTCAGCAGCTTCAAACGCCGGGTCAGCCGCAGCAGCGACCGGAGGGCGGACAGCCGCCGCGTCAGTAGAACGCTTGTACGACCAAAAACAAACCACCACGGAGTTACAATTCCGTGGTGGTTTTATTGTGTCTCGATGGAGTTCTGAGTGCTACTTGCTCGGCGTTTTCTTGGGTAACGCCGGCATCACGGCGTAGCGACCACGCAGATCATTCCAGCGCACGCGCAGCACATCCGAGAAGTTGCGCCACGAGTCGCGGATCGGATCGACCTTGGTTTCCGCGCCGTAGCGCCAGGTCACCGGCACTTCCTTGATCCGATAATCAAACTTGCGCGCCAGGAAAAGCACCTCGACGTCGAAGGCCGTGACCGCAGCGCCATGCACAACTTTGGCATCCGCGCCGTAGAGCTGGACGCTGTTAAAGAGATGCTGGGCTACCTCGCGGCGAAAAGCTTTGAAGCCACACTGGGTATCTTGAATGCCGCCCAGCGCGATCAGCCGTACAACGCCGTTGAAGATGCGGCCCATAAAGTGGCGATAACGTGGCTCTCCCAGCCGACGCGCGCCCAGTCCTTCCCGCGATCCGATCGCGATATCGTAGCCGGAGTCGAAGGCCGGTGCAAGCTTGGCCCACTCATCCATCGGCACGGCCAGATCGGCGTCGGTAAAGAGCACGTACTTGCCTTGGGCCAGCAGCATGCCGGTGCGCACAGTGTAGCCTTTGCCGCGGTGGTCATTGCGGATCACGCGCAGTCTGGGATGGGTTGCCCCCAGCGTCTCGGCGATCTGCACCGTGGTATCGGTGCTGCCATCGTCCACGACGATCACTTCGGAGTCGAAGGGCTGCGCCGCCAGGAATGTGAGGATCGCATCAAGGGTTGCTTGCAAGCGCCGCTGCTCATTGTAGGCGGGAACGACAACTGAAAGTAATGGAGCCACGGTTGCCTCTACTTGCCCAGCACGGCGATAAATTGCGCATCAGCAAGCTGCTGACGCTGGCGGATCTGACGGCGCTTCGCGATGAACTGGGGCAGGGCGCGCAGCCCGGCGATCTGTCCACGCAGACGTGCCCGCGCCGCAGCTCCGCGAATATGTCGCACAGCCTCAAAGGTGATGCGCAGCTGCTGCTTGAAAAACGCAAAAAAGTATTTGGAAATTGCTGTGGCTGGCATATTTTTGCTCCAGACCAGAATGAAATTTCGGCCACAGTAGTAGCTAGCCAATGATCCGCCGCCCGTCGCGCTAAGCATGTGGTAGACGATCGCCGTCGGCACGAAGATTGTGCGGTAGCCGGCAAGCTGCGCCCGAATATTCAGATCTACGTCTTCACAATACATAAATAAATCTTCGTCGAAGACCCGCCCATCGATCGCCACATGGTCCAGCGCCGCTCGACGATACGCGCCGGCACCAGCACACGGCCCGAACACATCAACCGACGCGTCGTACTGACCACGATCGACTTCCCACACGCCGCGATTGAAGGGCACGCCGTTGATCGCATAGCCATCGCCAGCCGAGTGCAGCACATCGCGTCGATCATAGAGCCGCAGTTTGCTGGCTGCAAACGCGTACTCCGGCTGCCGCTCCAACGCCCCTACGAGCTCGGCTAGCCAGCGCGGATCAGCTTCGGTGTCGTTGTTGAGCAGGACGACATACTCGCCCTCCGTCTTGGTGATCGCCTGGTTGATCGCTTTGGCCAGGCCGCTATTCTGCGTGAGCTGGAGGATCTGGACTTCGGGATAGTGTTGGCGAAGCAGCGCTACCGACTCGTCTGTAGAAGCATCGTCGACCACCAGGACTTGAAAATCTTGTCGCGTCTGGCGTCGCAGCGCGTCAAGGCAGACCGGAAGGAGCGACGCGCCGTTGTAGTTCGGGATAATAATATCGATCATCGACTTTGATTGTGTTCAAG
>JAFAYS010000470.1 GCA_019240175.1 Chloroflexota bacterium
GGGCGGCCCCAGGGCTGGGCGCGGCGATGTCCGCGTGGCGGCTTTGATGCTGCTAGCCGAACAGCCGCTCCACGGCTACGAGCTGATCCAGCAGATCACGGCCCGTAGCGGCGGCAACTGGCGGCCAAGTCCAGGCTCGGTCTATCCCGCGCTCCAACTGCTGGAAGATCAGGGCCTGATCGTTGGCGAGCACACCGAGGGCAAGCGGGTTTATCAACTGACTGAAGCCGGCAAAGCTCATATTGAGCAGCGCCGCGAAGAGCTGACGCAAGCCTGGGCTGGTGTGACCGCTGGCAGCGATGATCCGGCGCGTGAGCTGCGCGATCTTTTTGAGCAGCTTGGTGGCGCACTGCGGCAGGTTGTGCATGCCGGCACCGAGACGCAGATCGCCGCCGCGCGTGAGGTGCTTACCGGTGCCCGCCGCCAGCTGTACCGTATTCTCGCCGATGATGCAGTCAGCGGCACGCCCTCCGATACCGACAAGAGCTAGCCAACCATCGCCCGTGAGCGCGATCCAGTCGATCGTAGTCTAAGGGTAGCAGTAGGAGCGCGCCTCGATTCTCGCGCGGCACCGGCAAGGTGCTGTCGATGGGATGGAGGCGCGCATCTATTTTTAAACCGGCTGCGCGTCGTTAACATAATCTCCATTGCTATCTGCTTCGATCCTCGTCACACTTTTCTCGCAGCTCCGGCTTTTGATCAACTGAAGACTTCGGCATGGTATATGCTCCGCTGTGCTGCGCCGGGTTGATAAGCGACAAGGAGCTTCACGAGCCGGCGAGTTCACTCCGTAACCCCGCAGGAGAATCAACAAGGCGTCCAGGCGCATCTCGCATCTACGTTTTTTGCCAATAACTTCTGAACAACTTCTGAACATGCGCTTGCTAATCTTCCCCCCATCACATGCAACATCCGCGCGCTAGCCAAACACGATCATCGCAGGGCTGGCGTTGATGGAGCGGACAGTTGACAATAATCTGTCGTTATGGAGATTCTCGGCATGTCGAACAAGACCCACCGACTTTTCCCCGCAATACTGATCATGCTTGTCGCCCTGTTTATGACGGCCTGTGGTGCCGCGACGCCTGCGGCTTCCCCGGCTGCCTCCACTGCTGCCAGTGCATCGCCTGCCGCCTCCGCCGCCACTGCATCGCCAGCTGCGACGACCAGCGCCGCTACAGCGGAAGCAACGACACCTGCGGAAACCGCAACGTCAGGGACAACGAGCGGTCAAGACGCGACTCCGGCGGTTGTGGCTGCTGCCAACGCCTTCCTGGCTACCCTGAGCGATACCGAGCGCGAGAGCGTGCTCTTCGACTGGACCGACACCGAGCAGAAGCAGCGCTGGTCGAATCTGCCCGAGGGGCTGTACGAGCGCGCCGGCCTGATGTGGGGCGATCTGAGCGAAGAGCAGCAGAACGCCTGGCTGGCGATCATGCAGGTCACGCTGAGCGAAGAAGGCTATAACCGCGTGATCGCCGAGTGGAACGCCGACGAGGTGCTGGCTACCGAGAGCACCGGTGGCGGTGGTGGTCCCGGCGGCGGCCAGCTGCTCTTCGGCAAGCAATACTACTATGTCGCGCTGATCGGCACGCCCTCGGAGACCGAGCCGTGGCAGTGGCAGTGGGGCGGACATCATGTGACGGTCAACGCCACAGTTGCCGGATCGAACATCGCGCTGACGCCGAGCTTTATCGGCTGCCAGCCCTGCGAGTACACCGATGCGAGCGGCACAACAATCCGTCCGCTGGGCGATATCGAGGACGAGGCCTTCGCGCTGGTGAGCTCGCTGGATGCTACACAGCAGCAGGCGGCGGTGCTGGGCAACTCGTCGATCGACCTGGTGCTGGGTCCAGGCCAGGAAGGCAAGACGATCCAATCGGAAGGCCTCGCCGCCTCACAGATGACCGCTGAGCAACAGGCCGCGCTGCTTCAGCTGATCGGCCACTACACCGGTCTGGTCAACGACGAGGACGCCGCCGCACGCAACGACGAGATCCAGTCGACGCTCGCCGAAACCTACTTCGCCTGGTACGGTCCCACCACCGAAGGCAGCGCGGCCTACTTCCGCATCACTGGTCCGACGATCGTGATCGAGTACGCGCCACAGGGCGGCGGCGGTAACGGCACCGGTCTCGGCGGCGCTGCGACCAACCTGCACATCCACGGCGTCTACCGCGATCCGAGCAACGAGTACGGAGCCAAGTACACGCAATGAGCCAACCACGTCGCCTTAGAGGCTTGGGGCTGCGATCAAAGCTGCTGCTCAGCCTGATCGCCCTGCTGTTGGGAGTGCTGGCGTCGCCGATGGCGGCGCTGGCCCACGCAGCCGACGCGTACCTGCAAGCCACATACATCACGGTTGCGCCGACGCAGATTGTGGTCGAGCTGGATCTGACGCCGGGTGTGCTGGTTGCGCCTGAGGTCTTGCAGCAGCTTGATGCCGACGGCGATCAGCAGATCTCTGAGGCTGAGGGCCAGGCCTACGTGGACGCCGTGCTGCCGCATGTGGATCTGAAAGTCGATGGGCAGCCACTGGCGCTCACGATCACCAGGATCGACATGCCTGCATACCTGGCGATCCAGGCCGGCTACGGCACGATCCGCGTCTTCACGGTGGCAACCCTGGCGGATGGTATGACCGGCACGCACGCGATCGCCTACGCCAACCGCTACGCTCCGACCGGCGCGACCTATCAGGTCAACGCGTTTGTCGACAAGGGCGTGGCGGTCACGTTGGGCCAGCAGAACCGCGACAGTGTTCAGCAGAGTATGACGCTTGACTACGCCATCGACAGCGTGACGTCGAGCACTACGAGTGGAGCCGCACAGGCGTCATTGGTGGCATCGGTGGGCGCTGCGGGTCAGGCTGAGCGGCTTGTGAGCTACCTGTACGCGCCGACGCTCTCGCCCTGGGTGCTGCTGCTGGGTCTGGCGCTCGCCGGGGCGCTGGGTGGGCTGCACGCGCTGACGCCTGGTCACGGCAAAACGCTGGTCGCCGCCTACCTGGTTGGCAGTCGCGGCACCGTGCGTCACGCCGTCACGCTGGGCGCGATCGTAACGTTCACACATACCGCATCCGTGATCGTGATTGGCCTGCTGGCGCTGTTTGCCAGCCAGTATGTCGTGCCGGATGTCCTGCTGCCGATTCTCACCACATTCTCCGGCCTGCTGGTCGTTGTGCTGGGCGCGCGGCTGATCTGGCAGCGCTGGCTGGCCTTCACCCGCAGAGCGTCCGCTCGTCAGAGCGCGCATCACGATCATGCACACACGCACGGTGATGATCACGATCATACGCATGACCACGATCACAGCCATGATCATGATCACAGTCACGCGCACGCGTACACGCACGATCACGGCGATGGGCATACGCACTCGCACTTACCGCCGTCGGGCAGCATCACGCTGGGCAGCCTGGTCGCGATGGGCGTTTCAGGCGGCCTGGTGCCGTGTCCCGAGGCACTGGGGATCATGGTGATCGCGATTGGCTTGAATCGCATCTTGCTCGGCCTGGGCCTGATCGTTTCGTTCAGCTTCGGGCTGGCGGCGGTGCTGATCGTGATCGGCATACTGCTGGTGCGCTCGCGCTCACTGGTCGAGCGTTTCGGTGGCATCGGCAGCCGTTGGAGCAGCGCTTTGCCGCTGGCCAGTGCGGTGATTGTTACAGTGCTGGGTCTTGGTATGACGCTTAGCGGGCTGGTTACCTACCTGGGATAATGCTCGGGTGATTTTCAGGAGCATAAAAGCAACGCGGAGCTTACGGAAACTGAGGAATCTGTGTTGTGCTCCGCGTTGCTTTGATCTTAAAGTGTTTTACCGTGCGCTAGGCAAGCACCGCGTCAACTTTTGCCCGTTCCTCCGCGTCCTCGTCGCCAATCTCCTCCAACAGTTGGCGGATCAATGCTCCATTAGGTGAGGATAGTGGCGGCAGGTGCGCTCTTAAAAGCGTTCGCGTCGTTTCGTTATTCAGGATACGATGCAGGAATGTGTCAACCCACTCTGGACCCTCGTCCATCAACTGGGGAGCCACGTCCACAAAGGTCGATACCAGCGTCTGGTAATCAAAGTCCTCAATGAAATGCACAAGCCCCCACAGAACTTCCTCAAACTCGCATTCGTCCGATAAGATCAAGAACAGCTCCGGCAACCGATCGTGGACCGCTGCTTGCGGCTCCTCGGCAAGGGCAGACAAGGCTTCCTCAAAAGCCTCCACGTCTTCCGGCGATTGCAGCTGGCGATGTTCCCGCAGTTGATCAATGAGCTCAATGACTGACATAGCGTTTCTTTTCCCGATCTTCCATGTGCTGAATATCCATACACAGCATGTTAGCCGGTTACCAAAAAAGCGACAACTTCAGGAAGCGGTCTCCGCTTGCACGTCGGCGATACCACAGATGCTCAGGAAGCGATCTAAAGCCCCAGGCTCGCCTGTGATCTGAATGCGTTCTTCGGCAATTGCCTGGTCCGGCTGGAGCTGTCCAGCTAATAATTGGAGATATGACGGCGTGTCGGTTGTGAATACCGCGTCGGCTTTGGGTGCCGCGCCCTGCTGCACCTGGATCTCGCCCGCCGCAATCTGCACATGCAGCACCTCGCCGTCGATGTGCAGTTCGTAGGTCTCGTTGATGCCCTGCGCCCGCTCTGGCCGAAAGAAGGTTTTGAGCGTCAGGGCGTAGGAGCCCGCGCGCAGTACGGTAGCGCCTTCCATCGACTGTGGCACAAACTGGCTGCCCCATTTGCCGAGCTCGAGCAGCGTTTTTTCCAGCGCCTGGCCCAGCACGGTTAGCTCATACACGGTTGATCCCGCTGGCGGCGGCAGCACGCGGCGACGGATCACTGCTTGCTGCTCAAGGTTTTTGAGCCGTTCGGCCAGCAGATTCGTGCTAATGCCCGGCAGCCCGTCTAGCAGATCTTTGAACCGGCGCGGCCCGGCGATCATCTCACGAACAATCAGCAGCGTCCAGCGTTCACCCACAACATCTAGCGCATACGCCAGGCCGCAGTATTGATTGTAGCTTCGACTTTTCATAATTCTTTAAGTGTACGCTAAGTCGCCGTAAATTCAAGATCCTAAGCGAGTATTAAGGATTGAGAAGGAAGAACTTGATTTTTTGAAGTACTGGCTTTATACTAGTAGAACGTCTGTGCTTACTTTGTACAACAAATAATGTATCACGCCTTGCGACACGCCAGAAACGACGAAACCTCAATCACTGCGCTGCATACTGTCACGGAGGATTGACCATGGGCAAGATCGTTGCAGGCTTTACCATGTCCTTGGATGGCTTTATCGCCGATGCGCACGACGAGGTTGGCGGGATCATGCGCTGGTACTTCAGCGGCGACAACGAGATGCCAGTGTCGGACGGCGCGATGGTCTTCAAAGTCTCACCAGCCAGCGCCGCAATCTTGCACGAGCGCTTCAACAACACCGGCGCGATCGTGACGGGCCGCCGCGACTTCGATGTATCCAAGGCCTGGGGCGGCAAATCCCCGCTGCCCGCGCCGATCTTTATTGTCACGCACCGTATTCCTCAGGAGTGGGCTCACGCCGACTCGCCCTTCACCTTTGTCACCGATGGTGTCGCCAGCGCGATCGAGCAGGCGCGTCAGGTCGCCGGCGACAAGCACATCACAATTGGCAGCTCGACAACGGTCCAGCAAGCGCTTCAGGCGGGCCTGCTCGACGAGATCGAGATTGATCTGGTGCCGATTCTGCTTGGCAGCGGCGTGCGCTTATTCGATCAT
>JAFAYS010000499.1 GCA_019240175.1 Chloroflexota bacterium
CGATGTGATTCTGCTCGACAACATGGAGCCGGCGCAGCTGCGGGCTGCCGTCGAGCTGATCGATGGGCGAGCGCTGGCCGAGGCTTCCGGCGGCGTGAATCTCGAAACCGTGCGCGGCCTGGCTGAGGCGGGCGTGGATCTAATCTCGGTGGGCGCGCTGACGCACTCCGCGCCGTCGCTCGACATTGGCCTGGATTTTGTCTGGGAGCCGGGCGATGGACGCTGAAACGATCTATCTGGATCACGCCGCCACGACGCCGGTCCATCCACGCGTGCTTGAGGCCATGTGGCCCTACTTCAGCCAGCAGTTCGGCAATCCGTCGAGCCGCTACCCATTGGCCGAGCAGTCACGATCGGGGCTGGACTGGGCGCGGCAGACCGTCGCATCTACAATTGGCGCGCGGCCCGGCGAGATCGTGTTTACGGGCGGCGGTAGCGAAAGCAACAATCTGGCACTTCAGGGCGTGGCGTTTGCCCGACGCGCGCACGGCGATCACATCATCACCACGCAGATCGAGCATCACGCCGTTCTGCGCACCTGCGAGTATCTTGAGCGCGTGCATGGCTTTCGGGTCACCTATCTGCCCGTCGATCGCCATGGCCTGGTCGATCCGCAAGCGTTGGAGCGCGCCCTCGACGAGCGCACGATTCTGGTCAGCGTCATGCTGGCCAACAACGAGATCGGCACAATCCAGCCGCTCGCCGAGATTGCCAGGCTGACGCGCGACCGTGGCATTACGCTGCACACCGATGCGGTGCAGGCGCTGCCGACGCTGAACATTGATGTGAACGCGCTGGGCGTGGATCTGCTGACGATCTCGGCGCACAAATGCTACGGCCCCAAAGGTGTCGGCGCGCTGTATGTGCGGCGCGGCACGCCGCTGCTGGCGCAGATCTACGGCGGCCATCAAGAGCGCGACCGGCGTGCGGGAACGGAAAATGTCGCCGGGATCGTCGGGCTGGCGACGGCGCTGCAATTGGTGCGCAGCCAGGATTTGGGCGCGCTCACAGTGCTGCGCGATCATCTGATCGGCGGCGTGCTTCAACGTGTACCCGGCGCGACGCTGACCGGCCATCCGAGCTTGCGACTGGCTGGTCATGCCAGCTTCTGCTTCTCAGGCGTGGCGGGCGAGGCTGTGCTGGTCGCGCTCACCGATCGCGGGATCGCCTGCTCTAGCGGCTCGGCCTGTGCGGCGGGACAAAGCGATCCGTCGCATGTGCTGACCGCGATCGGGCTGCCGGCTGAGCTAGCACAAACTGCGGTGCGATTGACGCTGGGCCTGACCAACACGCCCGCCCAGATCGAGCGTGTGATCGAAGAGTTGCCGGAGATCGTCGCGGCGCTGCGTGGCGTGGAGCAGGCCAGTTTTCCGGCCTGAGATCGGCTGGATTACGGGATCATGACAGGGTTCGACCGCCAATCGTAATTTAATTTTACGCTTTGCAATGCCGTATCGCGATCGCCGCCAAATCGCGGCGTGCTGCTCCTACGATTTGTAGAGCAAGCCAGCAGCCCGGCAAACGCTTGGCGAATACGCTATGATTACCTCAGCACATGTGTGCTACACCAAAAACCTACGTTCACGGTTGGCTCACACACGACGTTTCAGTTTCCGCGTGACCTAGCGTTTTTACCACTCTTCTCGGCGCAATACACACTCAGCGCATAGCGGCAGATGGCGCGCAGCCCCGCGCGAACCCCCACTTCCCATCTGCCGCTGTTTTTTTTCCTGAACGATTTCAACGCTTCCTCCGGCATAGGTCGGTTTTCAGCAGCGGTGAGAGCGCGTATAATCGGGCCGACCGCTGCACAACAGGAGAAAAACAGACCTCATGCCTGAAAACAACAAGGACCACAACGAGAACGGCGCGCAGCCGGAGATTAAGGACGTGCTGTCGATCACGCACCACACGGTCACGATCGACGGCGCGACGATTCACTACACCGCGACCGCCGGCACGCTGGTGCTGAAAGAAGAGTCCGAGAAAGACGGCGACAAGAAAGGCGAGTGGGAAGGCGAGAAGCCCAAGGCCACGATCTTTTTTATCGCCTACACCCGCGACGACGTCGGCGATGCCAGCAGCCGCCCGATCACTTTCTCGTTCAACGGCGGCCCCGGCTCGGCCTCGGTGTGGATGCATCTAGGCGTGCTCGGCCCGCGCCGCGTGCTCACCGATGACACCGGCAACCTGCCCCAGCCGCCGTACCGGCTGGTGGAGAACGCCTACTCGCTGCTCGACGTTAGCGACCTGGTCTTTATCGATCCGGTCAGCACCGGCTACAGCCGCGCGGTCGCCGGCGAGAAGAGCAAGCGCTTTCACGGCTTCAAAAAAGACATCGAGTCGGTGGGCGATTTTATCCGGCTGTATGTCACGCGCTACAATCGCTGGAGCTCGCCTAAGTTCTTGATCGGCGAAAGCTACGGCACCGTGCGCGCCGGCGGTCTGTCGGGCTACTTGCAAGATCGCCACGGCATGTATCTCAACGGCATCATGTTTGTCTCGACGATCCTGAACTTCATCACCGGCGAGTTCGATCCCGGCAATATCCTGCCGTATATCTCGTTCCTACCGAGCTACGCCGCGACTGCCTGGTATCACAAGCGGCTGCCCGACGATCTTCAGGGGCGCGACATCAAATCGCTGGTGGCCGAAGTCGAAGCCTTTGCGCTCAACGAGTATGCCCTGGCGCTGCTCAAAGGCGCGGCCCTGCCCGACGACGAGCGCGCCGCGATCGCCGAGCGGCTGGCGCGGTACACCGGCCTCACGCCCGAGTACATCGATCGCTCCGATCTGCGCATCAACGACAATCGTTTCGTCAAAGAGCTGCTGCGCGACCAGCGGCGCACCGTTGGACGACTTGACAGCCGCTTCCTGGGCTACGATCGCGACGCGGCGGGCGAGCACAACGAGTACGATCCCAGCTACGCGGCGATTCTCGGCTCGTACGCCGGAACGTTCAACGCCTATGTGCGCGGCGATCTCAAGTTCGAGAGCGATC
>JAFAYS010000669.1 GCA_019240175.1 Chloroflexota bacterium
TGAGTCGCGCAAAGATCAGCACGTTGCCGTCGACCGCGAGACCGATCGACAGAATGAAGCCGGCGATACCTGCCAGCGTCAGTGTGACCGGAATAAAGCGATACAGCGCGAACGAGACCGCCGTGTAGATCAGCAGCGCGATCACCGACAAGAAGCCCGGCAGGCGATAATAGAAGATCATCAGCAGCGCCACCGCCGCCAGACCGACAACACCCGCGAGATACGAGGCGTCGATCGAGTCCTGGCCCAGCGTCGCAGTCACGGTGCGGCTGGTTTCGACGTCAAAGCCGACCGGCAGCGAGCCGTAGCGCAGCACGTTGTAGATCGAGTCGCGATCTTGGGTGGTCTGCGAGGAGATCTGGCCCTGGCCCGGCAGCACGTCCTGGATCGTCGCGCTCGATTCGACGCGGTTATCCAGCACAATCGTCAGCGGCTTGCCGATATTCTGCGCCGTGAAGGTTTGCAGCTTGCTCGCCGAGTCGCCGGTGAAGGTGAACGAGACCACCGGACGGCCACTCTGATCCACGCCGGGCTGCACGGAGGCAGTGTCAAGCTCGGCACCGTCGGAGATGACCTCGAAGAGCGGGCCGCTCATGGCCTGCATCAGCTCCTGCGTGGCGGTCACGTTATCGGTTCCCGAGATCGTGGCGGTGTCGGTCACGCCCGACGTGCCGGGAAGCGACGGAGTCGGGCTGCCGGTGGTGCGCACAAGCTGGCCTTTGGGCAGATACTGGCCCTGCGGATCGATCAGCTCAAGCTTACCGGTTGAGCGGATGGTTTCTAGCGCCTGCTCGGGCTGATCGACGTCGGGCAGCTCTACGATAATGCGATCGCTGCCGGAGGTCTGCACCGTCGCCTCGCTCACGCCTAGGCCGTTGACGCGGCTTTCGATCACGTCGCGGGCAACTGCCAGGCTTTCGGCGTCGATGCCGGCGTCGCGGGAGCGGAGCAGTACCTGGGTGCCGCCGCGCAGATCGAGGCCGAGCCGGGTGTGCACATCGCGCCAGGCGAAGCGCGCGCTGTTGGCGGGCCAGAGCGCCCGCTTGTCGGTGTCGCTAACTTGTGGCGTAAAGTCGATCCAGAGTGCGAGGCCTGTGATCAATACGATCAAGACCAACATGTTAATTTCTCTTCGCCGCACGGGTGTGCTTGCCTCCTCAAACAAGGGATTTGTGTTGGGGGTTAAACGTATTAAAGCCTGACCGCACTGTGGAAATGGATTTACTTTCGATTTGGGCGGTGCTTCAGCTTTGAAACGGATGAATTATAGGTCGTCGGCAACGGACTGTCAAAGCTTCATCAAAACCAATTTGACGATATATGCGTATAATTGAGTGGACAGTGTTTTTTTCCTGGAAGGATGAGTCTGATGCAACAATTATTTTCGCGAATACTCGATTCAATTGCGGCCTGGCTCGATCGCCTGCTCGGCGGGCCAGAGCTGGTGCCCGTGCCGATCCCGGTCAGGAATCCGCGTCGCAAATAATCAGAGTATGCGCACACTATTTGCTGTCCTTGCTGAGAAAGCAAGGGCAGTTTGCATTTAAACGAGGTACAACCATGTACATTGACGATGGTATCTGGCTTGTCGATCAGCTCTCAGCGTCCAACGTGTATATCGTATCGACCGGCGGCGGCGCGGTGATTGTCGATACCGGCGTGCGCGGCAGCACGCCTGCGATCTTGAACACGCTCCATCACGCCGGATTTACCCCGCAGCAGGTCCGCGCCCTGGTGATCACCCACGCCCACGTCGATCACATCGGCAGTCTTCCCGAGCTCCAGCAGGCTACCGGCGCGCCGATCTGTGCGTCGCCGGGCGAGGCCGCCGCGATCGAAGGCCACCAGCCGATCCCGCATCCGCCAGGCATTCATGGCCTGCTCTTCTTGGCGATGAGCAGCGCAACGCGTCCGCAGCCAGTTGCGGTCCAGCATCTGCTCCATCCGGGCGGATCGATCCCACATCTGCCCGAGTGGCGCGTCGTCGGCACGCCCGGCCATACGCCGGATCATGTCAGCTTTTACCATCCTGAGCGCGAGTTCCTGCTGGCAGGCGATGCTGTCGTGCAGATGGGCGGTTTGCGCCGCTCGCCCTGGATCTTCACCTCGCACATGCCGACGGCCAAAGCCTCGGTAGCGCTGCTGGCAGGCTTGCGGCTGCGTAGCGCAGGCTGGGGCCACGGCCAGCCAATCGTCGACGACGCAACGCTCAGTCAGCGGCTGGCCGAGGTCGCTCGCCGCGATCGGTCCCAGAGCATATCAGCACGACCGCTCAAGTGGAACTGAGACTAGCGATTGGGCCGGAAACATTGCATCGTCAAAGATTGATGGTAGAATACCGAGAACCCCGTACCTATCAAGAGGTGATCATGGATTCTAACTACGCCTTGATGCAGGCTATGTTTTTTGCCCTCGCCGGTTGGATCGCTACATGTTATCAGATTGTTCACTCACGCATTCGGCCTGAGACCCGCCGCTTTCTTGTAATTCCGCTATGGTTTGTTTGGATGGCATTGGCGTTGGGTGGACCGGTCTTCACGGGGAGCGTTGCCCTGTCGGACGCGCTTGCGACCGGCGGTAGCTTCAGCGTAGGCATGCTCATGTTCTTGCTGATGCGTCGCGTGAACAGCCGGCGGCAGAATTAATCCTCCTGACTCAGCGTAGAGTATTGTAGGGTTCGATCGGCGCGGGGGCAGCATACAGCTCCCGCGCTGTGGTGTTGATAGCGTGTTGTGATCAGGAGGCTGGTTTGTGGATAGCGCATCTCGCTCGATAACCGTCGTGGGCACTGGCAGCTGGGGCACAACTCTGGCGATCTCGCTGGCTCGCGCTGGCCGTCGCACGACGCTGCTGGCACGCTCAGCGGAAGAGGCTGCGGCACTGCGGGCGGCGGGCAAGCATGATCGCTTCGCGCCGGGCGTGCCGTTTCCGCTGTCATTGGCGATCGAGGGCGATCCACAGGCTGCGCTGCGCGATTGTCGCGTTCTGCTGCTGGCGGTGCCGTCGCAGACCATGCGATCGAATGCTGAGATGCTCAAGCCCTACCTGCCCGCCGACGCGATCATTTTGAGCTGCGCCAAAGGCTTCGAGCAGGGCTCGCTCAAGCGCATGAGTGAGGTGCTGACCGATGTGCTGCCGGATCATGCCGAGCAGATTGGCGCGCTCTCGGGGCCGAACATCGCTCGCGAGATCCTCGACAGCAAGCCTGCCACCACGGTTGTCGCCACGCCGAATCACGATATGGCCGAGATCGCCCAGCGCTTTTTGACGACCTCGCACTTTCGCGTCTACACCGGCGACGATGTGGTCGGGATTGAGCTAGCGGGCGCGCTCAAGAATATTATCGCGCTGGGTGCTGGGCTGGCCGATGGTCTCAACGCCGGTGATAATGCCAAGGCGGCGTTTATGACGCGTGGCCTGTCGGAGATTGCGCGGCTCGGCATCGTGCTGGGAGCGAATCCGCTGACCTTTGCCGGCCTGGCTGGTCTGGGCGACCTGGTGGCGACCTGCGCCAGTCCACACAGCCGCAACCGGCGCATGGGCGAGGCACTGGCGCGAGGCCTGACGCTTGAAAATGCGCGCGCGCAGCTCGGCGGGATCGCTGAGGGCGTGCTCACGGTGCAGACCGCGCGTGAGATGGCGGCGCAGCATCAGGTCGAGCTGCCGATCGCCGATC
>JAFAYS010000523.1 GCA_019240175.1 Chloroflexota bacterium
CTCTTCGGCGATGATCTCTTTGGCGCTCATGGTGCCGTCGTAGTCATACATGCGCTCGATGTATTTGGCGCGCATCTTGTCGTCCACGATCTGGTGGTCTTGATCGATGTAGCTATCGACGATCGAGTTGGCCAGCGCGGCCCCGCCCATGGCCGGATTTTTGGTGAGATCGCCGAGGAACGCGGCGTAGGCCCAGCCCAGCGTCGGCTCGACCTCCTCCGAGGCGACGGCGTAGCGCGCGTAGGGTGCCATGGCGCTGTAGACCTCAAGCTGGCTCATCAGGCAAGCGTCGAAGCCGATCAGCTCGAACTTGCCGATGCCGGTCTCGGCCATGATATGGTCCATGGCCTCGCTCATCTCCATCAAAAACAGCATATCGCCGAAGCTCTCGGCCATCGGGATGTCGTGGCGGCCCTGCGTCGGCGGGTCGGGATCGCTCCAGCCGCCGGGCCAGCCCGCGCCGTGGTCCGACAGGATCAGCGCGTACTTGTCGGCGGGATACTCCTTGACGGCCCAGGTGACAAAATCGATCAGCGTGTCGGCGTCGGCCATGTTGACCTCGCCCAGATCTTCCAGCTCGGTCGAGCCCAGCTTGTCGGGATCGTCGTCTTTTTCCAGCAGAAAGCGCTTGGTGCTGGTCCAGTCGCCGTCGCCGTCGAAGCCGCCGTCATAGCGATCCATCTGCGCGACGATTTTGACCCGCTCGCTGGAGCCGATCAGCTCGGCCTCGTTGAGATCGTTGAACATGTCTTCTTCGAGGATCTCGTCGTCGGCGTCTTCGTAGAGCAGGACCGTCCAGGTTTGATCTTTGGCGTCGGCGGGCACGCGCGTGGCGACCGGCGTGGCCTTGGCGTTGGCCGGGATCGGCGTGCGCTTGGGAACCGTCGGCGTTTGGGCGACCTCATCGCCGCATGCGCCAAGCACCATCGCAATGACCAGCAGCACAATAAAAAGATGGAAGCGACTCCGGCGGTGAGTAAATGGTGGGATCATGAGGGCTGCTCCCTGTCTGAGATTGGTGTACGCGCAGCGTGCCGGCAGCACAGAGATCGTAATCCCTGCCCACGCCGACACGCTGCCGGAGCCACGCTACTTGCGACCGCCGCTCGGTCGGCGGCGGCGGCGTACCACGACCTTCTGATCGTCTTCCTGCTCTTCGTCGCGCTCGGTCGACTCGTCGGTCTGCTCTTCGTCGCGTCGGGGCTTGCGCGTGGCCTCGTCGGCGGACTGGCCGGCGCTCTCAGATTGCTGGTCCTGTGGGCTGAACATATGGTGCTCCTCGGTGGCTGTTGGTTGGCGTGCGCTCGGACGACTCCCTGTTTTTACGCAAGGAATCTCCACACTATGAATCGTCGCTGACAGTGAAATTTTCGTCGGGCGGTGGTCCTGATCAGCTGTAGGCAATCGGGTGGCATGAGGCCGCAGGGAAATGCGCAGTCAGGAAAAATGTGAGTCGCGCGGGACGTCGAGCGGCGCTGCTTCGGCACAGCACTATACCCATGCGCTGAGGGCTTTGTCAAACTTGTCGAAGGAACAAGGGAACAAGGGAACAAAGGAACAAAGGAGCAGGTCCTCACCCTTCTGCCCTACGGGCAAACAAAGGAACAAAGGAACAAGGGAACAAATGATCAAGTTTCGGTGAGTTCTTGTTCTTTTGTTGCTTTGGCAGGCCCTCACCCCCTAGCCCTCTCTCCCATTGCGATAGGCGAGGGGGTATAAAGGTACTTGCTTTTGTTCTTGATTCGTGGCTCTCCGTCTCCCGCTGCGGCAGGCGAGGGGATCGGTGGTACTTGCTTTTGTTCTTTGTTCTCTGTTCTTTGTTCTCTCTTTTAGGTTCTAGGTTCTGGGTTCTAGGTTCTTCGTCCTTTCGCCCCTGTGCTACCATAGCTCGCGTAGTAATTCGGAGGAGCGGATATGAAGATCAAGCAGCTAGGCCGCACCGGCCTGAAGGTCAGCGAGATTTGTCTGGGCACGATGACGTTCGGCAATCAGTCCGACGAGGCAACCGCCTTTGCGATTATGGATCTGGCGGAGCGCAGCGGCGTGAACTTTTTCGATACCGCCGATGTGTATCCGCTGGGCAGCGCGACGGAGCAAGTCGGCGCGACGGAGGAGATCATCGGGCGCTGGATCAAAGAGCGCGGTGCGCGCGATCGGATTGTGCTGGCCAGCAAGTGCGGCGGCGTGATGGGCAGCGGGCCCAACGATCAGGGCCTGAGCCGCAAACATGTGATCAGCGCCTGTGAGGCCAGCCTGCGTCGCCTTCAGACCGATTATCTGGATCTGTACCAGGTGCACTGGCCCGACCCGAGCACGCCGATCGAGGAAACGCTGCGGGCGCTCGACGATCTGGTGCGCTCAGGCAAAGTCCGCTACATCGGCTGCTCGAACTATCCCGCCTGGCAACTGGCCGACGCCCTGTGGACCAGCAGCAGCGCGAATCTGGCGCGCTTCGATTGTGTGCAGCCGCGCTACAACCTGCTGTTTCGCATGATCGAAGATGAGATCTTGCCGCTGTGTCGCGCGCACGGTGTCGGCGTGATCGTGTACAACCCGCTGGCCGGCGGCATGCTCACGGGCCGCTACCGCACGATGCAGGAGGCCGCGCCCGACAATCGTTTTGGATTGGAGCGCAGCGGCGAGCTCTACCGGCGGCGCTACTGGCACGCGGAGGTTTTCGAGACCGTCAAAACGCTCGGCGATTTTGTGACCGAGCGCGGCAAGAGCTTGACGCATGTCGCGCTGAGCTGGGCGCTCAACCAGCCCGGCGTTACCTGCGCGATCCTCGGCGCGAGCAAGCCTGAGCAGTTGGAAGACAGCCTGCGCGGTGTCGATCTGACGCTGGAC
>JAFAYS010000547.1 GCA_019240175.1 Chloroflexota bacterium
GTGCCGGTTTTATCAAGGACGATTGTATCGACGCGTGCGAGCTGTTCCAGCACAAGCCCGCCTTTGATCAAGAGACCACGTTGCGCTGCGTCGCCAACGCTAGCCAGCACCACGACCGGCGTCGCAAGGGCAATCGCGCAGGCGCACGCCACCACTAGCACCGCGACCGCATTCAGCACCTGCCCCGTGATCAAGAATGTGGCCAGCGCGACCGCCAGAACCGTCGGCAGGTAGTAGGTCGAGAAGCGATCGGCGAAGCGCTGGATCGGAGCCTTGCGTGCCTCAGCCTCTTCGACCAGCCGGATGATCTGCGCAAACGTGGTGTCAGTCGCTGGCTTAGTGACTTGAATTTTGAGGAAGCCAGCCTGCGCAATCGTCGCGGCAAAGACCACATCGCCGCTCTGCTTGTCGACGGGCACGCTCTCACCGGTGATCGGCGCTTGATCGACCGGCGCATGCCCTTCGATCACCACACCATCCACCGGAATACGCTCGCCGGGCCGCACCAGTACAATCTCGCCGACGGCTACCTCGGCGATCGGCAGATCCACTTCGCCAGCGTCGCGGAGCACGTGCGCAATCTGCGGCTGAAGCGCGACGAGACGTTGTAGCGCCTGGCGGCTGCGTCCCGTGGTGAGGTCTTCCAGCCAGTCGGCAAAGCGCATAAAGAAAACAATCAGCGCCGCTGTGGTCCATTGCCCGATGGCGATCGCCGCGATCACGCCTGCCGTCATCAGCGTGTGGCTGGTCACCTGACGCTTCAAGGCGGCCTGGATCACGCCGCGCAGCACCGGCCAGCCGCCAATACCGATCGCGAGGGCCGGAAGCCACCACGGCACGTGCTCAAGCACGCGCTCGAAGATGCCTAGCTGTTCGCCAAGCGCCGCCACCAGCACGACGAGCGCCACCAGGCCCAGCACGCCCCAGCCAATGATCTGCCCGACATCCCGCCACTGCGTCTGAGCCGCCTCGGCTACGACTGGCTCCGGGACGCGGTAGCCCGCCTGGCCAATCGTGGTTTTGATCTGATCCATGGTCACGCGGTCGGGATCGTAGGTGATCGTTGCGCGTTCGGCGGCGAAGAGCACGCGCGCCTCGTACACGCCAGACAGTTTGCCGACCGCCATTTCGATCTGAGCGGCACAGCTGGTGCAGTCCATGCCTGCGATCGGTAAGGTCACCGTTTGTTGCTGAGCGAGTGACATAATCTAGCCTTCTTCGCCAAACAGCGCTAGCATCTTGTCCACGTCCGCGTGCTGGCGCTCGGTGTCGCCGACATGGTTGAGGCAGACCAGCAGCAGAATCTGGATGTGCGCGTCGTCGAGCGAGTGAAACATCATCTTGCCGCCCCGCCGGCTCTTGACCAGCCGCAGCTGCCGCAGCACGCGCAGATGCTGCGAAATCACCGACTCCGACACGCCGGCAATCATGGCGAGATCGCAGGTGCAAAGCTCCTGGTGCAGCAGGCTATACACGATTTTGACACGCGTCGAATCGGCTAGCGCGCGGAATGTTTCGGCGACATCGAAGGCTGCGGCATCGCGGATCAAGAGCGCTTGGCCGCGCTGCACCCGCTCGGGATCTGCGCCACAGCTAACGCAGCTGTCGGTTGCTTTGGTGGCTTTCACCGGCTGAAGAGCTTGTGAGCGACGAGTCATCGGCGTCCTCGTAACAATTAATCAATTTAGCAATTCCTAAATTGTAGTCTTTCCAGTGGAAGTGTGCAATAGGGGAAGTCGCCTAGCGGAAGCCGATGCTCAGGGGATACAGCTATGCCTTACACGCGGATCTCAGTTCGGCACCCGATAGCCAAAGATGCTAATTTTTGGTATAACACTCCACCAGGAGGAGCGAACGTACCGAACATCAGCCAGGGTACGTGCGGTTGAATGACTGAGTGAGTCGAGCCATCACCGACATCCAGATGTTGTTGCACGCATGGGCGCGTCACCCGATCCAGGTGGTGTGTCTTTTAGCGGTGCTGGCGCTGGTCACAGTTGGCCGACCGTGGTCCTGCATCGCGCATTGTGTGATGTTTGACGGCGCTCATGCGCAGCACAGTGCTCTGACTCACGAGCAGGTGTCACACGATCACCATTCTCAGTCGAGCGTGGCCGGTTGGTTTGCCGGCGTCGATCCGTGTGACGACGATCAGCCGCCCCAGACGGCGCATGAGGAGCCGTCGCCGCTGACGATTGCGGTGATCCTCCCGATGTTGCTTTTAGCGCAGCTGCGCCCAACCCGCGCAAGGCTTATCCGGCGCACGGTCGATCTGCGCTCCTTTGTGTCCTCACCACCTCTGCGACCTCCTACCTACTCCCTCTGCTTTACCCGCTAGCCCTACGGTGATTGTGTCTGTTTGACATAATCCTATTCGTACGATATTTCCTGTGTAGTTTGAACCGCATGGGCGCACGTCGCTCATGCGGTGGAAGCATGGTTGTGTATGTCACGGTATATCCGTTGGTTCAGTTTGGCCCTGGCGATCGTCGGGTGTGTTCTTCTGCCGAGCGCTGCGTTCGCCCACGAGCAGCGCGACGTCGGCCCGTATCAGTTTACGGTCGGGTTTATGAATGAGCCGGCCTTTGCCGGTGAGCAAAACGGCATCTGGCTCAAGATCGCCGATAAAGTGAGCGGACAGGCCGTCGAGAACGCCGCCGATACGATCCAGGCGGTGGTGATGAAAGGCGCAGCCTCGCGTCCGATGGAATTGCAGCCGGCTTTTGGTGAAAAAGGCGTTTATACGGCGGTCTTCTATCCCATGGAAGCCGGCGATTACACCTTCCACTTCTCGGGCCAGCTTGGCGACACACCGATCGATGAAACCTTCACTTCTAGCCCGGACGGTTTTCACGCCGTCAGCGCTGCCAGTGAGCTACAGTTTCCGAGCAGCGTTCCTGCGCCTGCTGAGCTAACGGCCCAGCTTGCCGCATCACAACAAACGGCCAGCACCGCGCTGATTCTGGCGGGAATAGGCCTCGGCGTCGGTCTGGTGAGCTTGTTGGGCTTGATCGTCGTTGCCGTGCGGAGTCGTCGGGCCGGATCTGGGTTGGCCGAATCATCACCTGTACGTTCTTAAGGAGCCACCACACATGCGTATCACACTATCAATGATCTTGCTTGCGATCGCCCTGCTTGTGCCGCAGCTTGCCTCCGCGCACGCCGAGCCGGTCAGCTCAACGCCTGAGGCCGGCGCAACGATTGACACTGCGCCGACCAGCGTCAGCGTGGTCTTTGGCCAGAAGCTGGGCACCGATGGCAATAGCTTGACGGTGACGGATGCCACGGGCACGCGCGTCGATACCGGCAACACCACGCTCGATCCCAACGATACACGCCGGCAAACGCTGCTTGTGTCGCTGAAGACGGGGCTTGGCGCGGGCACCTATGCGGTCGCCTGGAAGACCTTGTCGGCGGATGATGGCGAGACCGCTGAAGGCCGCTTCACGTTTATGGTGCGTGGATCGGCCACAGGCAGTGCGCCAGGTGCCAGCCCGACGGCAACATCTAGCCCGTCGGCCAGTGGCAGCGCGCCTGCCGGCGGCTCGGACGCCGCGACCACACCAGCCGTGACGCTGCCTGACACCGGCTCAGGCTCAGGATCGGAACTGCTGACGCTGGTTGCTGCGCTGCTGTTGACGATCGGCGGTTTCGTCCTCCGGCGACGCGCGCAGATCTAGGGGGAGCTGGCAGGCGAGGTGCATACCGGTCTGGATCGCGATGATCGTTGGTACGTCGCGATCCAGGCATCGATGCTTTGACTGAGCCTGCTGAGATCATGGTGAACATAATGCAACGAAAGATTGTGCTCTGCTGGCTGGCGCTGCTGTTTGCGCTGCTGCCTTTGCGTGGGCAGGCCCATGCCAGCTTAGTCGAGTCTACACCGGCGGCGAATAGCGTCGTCGTAGAAGCGCCACCCACGGCGCAGATCCGCTACACCGAGCCGCTCGACGAATCGTATAGCCGGGCAGAGCTACTCAACGAAGCCGGTGAGCGCGTCAGTACCACACCGAGCCGCGTCGATCCGAATGATGACTATGTGATGCTGCTGGATCTGCCGCCGCTGCCGGAAGGTCGCTATGTGATCCAGTGGCGGGCATTATCGACTGCCGACGGTCATACCAGCCAGGGAACGGTTTCCTTTGGCATCGGCG
>JAFAYS010000609.1 GCA_019240175.1 Chloroflexota bacterium
TTCATGTGCTTGAGCCGGCCAAAGCCAAGCGCTTGAACGCCCAAACCTTGTTTATTCCCGCGCCGCACGACGTAGCCCAGGCGATCGCCGCGATTCCCCCCGGACAAACCCGCACGATCGTTGATCTGCGGCGCGAGCTAGCCGCGCAGGGCAACGCCGAGACGGCCTGCCCCGCCGCGACGATCAAATACTGGAAATGGATGGCGAATGCGGAGGCTGAGCTTGAAGACGACTCGCCGTACCAGGTGCCGTGGTGGCGTGTGCTCAAGGATGGCAAGCCGAGCCGCCACATGCCGGGCGGCTGTGAGCGTCAGATCGAGCTGCTGCGCGCTGAGGGCGTGGATGTGAAGTAGCTGGTGCGGGGCGGATCGCGATCCGCCCCGTACTTTTTTTACCCGCCGACCTCGATCGTCGTGCGCGCCACAAGGTCGGCGGACGAGCGCCCGATCATGATCTCGACCGGCCCGCTTTCCACAACAAACTGGTGCTGATCCACGTCCCAGTAGGCTAGCTGTGATGCCGGCAGCGGCAGCGTCACGGTTACCGTCTCGCCTGGCTGCACGGAGACACGCTGAAAGCCTTTAAGCTCGGAGAGCGGACGCTCGACGTGCGATTCGAGGTGCCGCACATACAGCTGCACAACTTCTTCGCCCGCGCGTTCGCCGGTGTTGCTGAGATCCACGCTGATCGTAATCGTCTCGTCGGCACGCAGGGTTGCGGCGCTGGCGCGCAGATTGGCGTAATCAAACGTGGTGTAGCTCAAACCGTAGCCAAAGGGATACAGCGGCTCGTGCGGGGAATACATGTAGGTCCGGCCATGGCGAATGTCGTAGTCCATCATCGGCGGCAACTGATCGAGCGATTTGGGCCACGTCTGGACCAATCTGCCCGCCGGGTTGTAGTCGCCGAAGAGCACATCCGCCAGCGCGTTGCCGGTCTCCTGGCTGTTGTGCGTCATATGCAGGATCGCCGGGACGTGCTGCTGCGTCCAGTTGATCGCGTAGGGAAAGCTAGAGATCAGCACAACCACTGTGTTGGGATTGGCGCTATACACCTGCTGGATCAGATCCTCGTACTCTAGCCGCAGCGCCTCGCGATCGATGCTTTCCTTGCCCTCGCTGGGTAGGCCGGGCACATCCCAGCCGGTGTTGCAGACCGGATGATTGCCCACGCAGACGATCGCCACGTCGCACGATTGCGCCAGCTTAATCGCGGCGTCGTTGTTGTTGCTGAGCGCGAAACGCACGGTTACGTCGTCGCCGACTTTGTTTTTGATGCCTTGCAGCGGCGAGACGGTGTGGGGCGGCGTGCCGCTGTACCAGTCGATCCACACGTCGTCGGCGCGCGGCCCAATCACGGCGATCGAGCGCATCGTCTGGCGATCCAGCGGCAGCAGGTTGGTGCTGTTCTTAAGCAGCACGATCGATTTCTGGGTGGCCAGCCGCGCCAGGGCTTGATGCTGCTCGCCGAGCCACGGATCGTCCGCCGCGCCGCCGATGCTGGCGTAGGGCACGCGCTCCGGCGGATCGAGCAGACCCAGCCGCAGCATCACGCGAAACGTCGTTTTGAGCACCGCGTCGATCTCGGCCTCGCTCAGCAGGCCACGCTCAAGCGCGCCGTGTACGGAATCGTGATAATCATCCAGGAATTGCCCGACGCCGGCCTGGATGATCCGCGCCGCCGCGTGCTCAAAGTCCGGCACATAGTTATGTCCAGTGACAAGCTGCTTCATGCCGCCGCCGTCGGTGCAGATGATCCCGTCGTTACCCCACTCCTCGACGGTGATGTCGCGCAGGATCGGATGTACAACGCAGGGCACGCCGTTGTATTTGTTGTAGGCCGCCATGAATGCCCGTGCGCCGCCCTCGACAATGCCCATGCGGAACGGCACCGAGTAGTATTCGCGCAGCAGCCGCTCGTCAAAGTCCGACGAGGAGCTGCCGCGATCGCGCTCGTTGCTGTTGGCCAGAAAATGTTTGAGCAGCGCCGCCGCCTGCCAGTAGCGCGGATGATCGCCCTGCAAGCCGCGAATAAACGCCACTGTCATCGTGCCGTTGAAGAACGCGTCTTCGCCGTAGCACTCTTCGGTGCGGCCCCAGCGCGGATCGCGGCCCAGATCGGCGTTGGGCGCGCGCACCACCAGATGGCTGCGACGGTACTTGCTGCTCTGCGCGATATAGCGCGCCTCGTAGCCTTCGACCGCGCCGACCTGCCGCACCAGCTCGGCGTCCCACGTCTCGCCCAAACCGTAGGCCTGGGGAAACGTGGTGGTCGGGATCGGATCGGTGCCGCCCCAGCGCGCAGGCCCGCCCATGGCCAGGCCGTGCAAACCTTCCGCGTGCTCAGTCGCGACGATGCCCAGGCGCGGCACGTCCGGCTGCGTGCCCAGGCAGGCCACTTTCTCGTCAAGCGTCATCAGCGCCAGCAGGTTGGCGATCCGCTCTTCGTGTGGTAGCTCTGGATCTGCGAAGGGATATTGATAGCCCGTAGTTTTTGGTTGCATCACCGTATCTCCCCAGTAATGCCCGGCTGGCAGGCCAGGCGCGACCAACACAACAGATCGCCACCGCCACTGCAAATAATTCTGGGCACAACAAACTAGCTACGCCGGCATGTACCGGCGTAGTTCGTCCAGCACTGTCGCACCCAACCAACATCGTCGCGCCGCCCAACGATCGCTGGATGGCACAATCCAATCCTACTCCACGTCGAGCGCGTTGGCGGCGATCACGCGGCTGTACCAGCGACCGCTGTCTTTGAGCACGCGCTGCTGCGTCTGATAATCGACGTAGGTGATGCCGAAGCGCTTGGCGTAGCCAAAGGCCCACTCGAAATTATCCATCAGCGACCAGGCGAAGTAGCCTTTGAGCGGCGATTCGGCCTCAATCGCGCGGCGGGCGGCGTCCAGATGCAGGGCGTAGTAGTGCGTGCGCTTAGCGTCATCGACACGCAGCTCGCCGTCCACCGCTTGCGGCGGCGCGTCGTCGTAGGCCGCGCCGTTCTCGGTGATGTAGAGCGGACCGGTCGGGTAGTCGCGCGGCACACGCAGCAGCTGATCGTAGAGACCCTGCGGATAAATCGCCCAGTTCATGGCGGTGTACTCGGCATCTTCCAGCCGCGTATGGCCCACGCCCAGCAGCGGATCGTTGGGGTTGTCGTGGATGAAGCTGGGCGAGTAATAGTTCAAGCCGAGAAAATCCGTCGGCGCGGCAATCGTCTGGAAATCGCCGGCCTCGATCGGCGGCATCACGTCGCTGTAGAGCGCCACAATATCCTCGGGATAGCCGCGCCCATACAGCGGATCGAGGAACCAGCGGTTGAAGTAGCCGTCGTAGCGCCGCGCCGCCGCCTGATCCGCCGCGCTCTCGGTGGCGGGATAGGCCTGCGACAGATTCAGCGTGATGCCGACCTGCGCGCCTGGGCTGTTGCGCCGCACGATCGGCACGGCCTTGCCATGCGCCAGCAGCAGCGTATGCACAGCCTGGAGCGCCTCCGAAAAGTTTTTGTGTCCAGGCGCGTGCTCGCCGATGTGGTAGCTCAAAAACGAGCTGCACCAGGGCTCGTTCAGCGTGATCCAGTGCTTGACGCGGTCGCCCAGGCGCTGCGTGATCGCCTCGGTATACTCGGCAAACGCGTCGGCGGTCGCGCGATTGGTCCAGCCGCCCGCGTCGTCGAGCACCTGCGGCAGATCCCAGTGGTAAAGCGTGACCCACGGCGTGATTCCGGCCTCAAGCAGGCCGTCCACCAGCCGATCGTAGAAGGCCAGGCCCGCCTCGTTGATCCGTCCGCGACCTTCGGGCAGGATGCGCGGCCAGGCAACCGAGAAGCGATAAGCTTGCAGGCCAAGCCGGCGCATCAGCTGGATGTCGTCTTGCCAGCGGTGGTAGTGGTCGCAGGCGATGTCGCCGGTATCGCCGTTAACGACTTTGCCCGGCGTGTGGCTGAAGCGATCCCAGATCGACTCGCCGCGTCCGTCCTCGTCAATCGCGCCCTCGATCTGGTAGGCGGCGGTTGCTGCGCCCCATACAAAATCGTCGGGAAAGCGGTGATTGGTATTCGATGTATTCGACATAGTTGGTACGCAGTTCCACACATCAGCCTCGCGCCGACGGTCGTAAGCTGCACGAAAAAGGATGAAGCCAGAATAATAAGCGAGAACACAGCAGAAACAAAGGCCCTCACCCCCGATGCCACCCAGAGGGTACCCGATCTTCCCCCTGCCCCGAACCTCGGTCGACTTCGACCTCGGTTGCCACAGGCGAGGGGGATTTAGCGGTACTTTGTTCTCTGTTCTTTGTTCTTGGTTCTTTTCCCCTAGGTTCTAGGTTCTGGGTTCTAGGTTCTATTCTCCCGCGTCGACTCGCGCACAATCAAATTTGTGCCGACAGTGATGCCCTGCGGCGGCTGTTGATCGCCTTTGATCCGCGCCATTAAGCGTTGCACGCCGATGCGGCCCAGGCTGCGCGGATGATTGTGGATCGTCGTGAGCGGCGGGCGAATCAGCCGCATCGGCGCGAGGTCGTCGAAGCCGACCACCGAGATATCGTCGGGCACGCGCAGATCGAAATCGGCGAGCTGCTCGATGACAAAGGCCGCGTAGGCGTCGTGGGCGCAGAAAAAGGCCGTTGGGCGCGGCTCCTGCGCCAACGTCTGCTTGAGCATGGCTGAGATCGCCGGACGCTCCCAGATCACCTCGATCGGCTGCATGGGCTGGATGCCCGCGCGCGAACAGGCCGTCTGATAGCCACGATAGCGCTCGGCAAAGCTTGGCGCGCTCATGGTCCCGGCAATCATCGCGATGTGCTGGTGGCCTAGCTCGATCAGATGACGGGTGACCAGAAAGCCGCCGCCGAAATCATCGGCCATCACCGAGTCGTAGGGCTGGCCCGGAATCGCGTTGTCGACCAGCACGATCGGACGGCCAACCTCGGCGGCCACACGATCGACCAGCGCCGGCGCGTAGGCTCCGACCAGCAGCACGCCGCCGAGATCGGGATCTTGCAGCGCTGAGGGCAGCGGCAATTGATCCGAGAAGCCATGCTGCAGCACGGTAAACGAAAGACTGGCGCTGCGCTCGCCGCACTCTTGCTCGGCTCCACCCAGCACCTCGCCATAGAACGGATTGGCCGTCACGGGATGATCGCCGGTATCCGGCATCACAAAAACCAGGCGGCAGATGCCCGACTGCTCCCCGCGCGCGCCGCGTGGTGTATGCACATAGTTGAGCTCGCGCGCCGCTGCCAGCACGCGCTCGCGTGTTTCACGGGGAATGCTTTCGTCGCCACGCAGCGCCAGCGACACAGTCGTAGGCGAGAGCTGAGCCCGTTCTGCGACCATCCGAATATTGGGTTTGAGCCGCGAAGATGAGTTCGCTGCCATAGCGTAACCCTTTCAAATCAACTGTTGCGTGAGGATATATGACAGCGAATGGTGTTTCGCCTGGATATCTACATGATCTATCGTCTCCTCCCTGATTGTACAGTTGACAGATACGCGTGTCAACTATATGTTTAGTAAATTACTGCTTGACACGCTACTGTACATGGCGTATATTCACATTATATATAATCCATTTGTTTACTAAACAAACAGTAGCTAAGGAGGGACTTAGGCGGATCTCGGAGAGCTACGATGCGTGTGAGCTGCCGATGCTGTTCTCCTCAAACAGTTGCTCACATAGCTCACCTTTGGCACCTTTGGCTTTGAATAGTTTCAAACTGTACAAACAGCAGCGATGCGCAACTTAATATGCTCCAAGGAGGAGCCAGTGCTATGAAGAAGCAACAGCGCCAGGTCGTTCGACCGTTTGCCAAGCACACGATGCTTGCAGTCTGCACGATTCTGCTCCTGACTCTCCTCGCCGCGTGTG
>JAFAYS010000630.1 GCA_019240175.1 Chloroflexota bacterium
GACGAAGCGTTTCCCGCGCCACCGCCGCCGAGCGCGCAGCTAGATGCCGCAGCGTCGCAGTTTGGCTTTGTGATCGCGGATGTGTCAGATAAAGGCGTGCCCGCCGCGCTGTTCATGGCGCTTTCCCGCTCGCTGATGCGCGCTGCCTCGCTGGATGGCTCGCCGCCTTCCAAGTCGGTCGAGCGCGCCAACCGCTGGATCTCGCGCGACTCGCAGTCGGGCATGTTTGTGACGCTCTTCTACGGCCTGCTCGATCCGGTGACCGGTCTGCTGCGCTTCACCAACGCCGGCCATAATCCACCGCTGCTGCTGCGTAACAACGGCGTGATCGATACGCTCGGCACCAGCGGCATCGCGCTGGGCGTGATCGAGGAGGCGCACTTCCGCGAGTCGCAGGCGATCGTCGGCGCGGAGGATGTGCTGGTTTGCTATACCGACGGCGTGACCGAGGCGATCAACGACGATGAGCAGGAGTATGGCGTTGGCCGCCTGATCGACGTCGTAAAGCGCTATCGTGGCCGCAGCGCCGACGAGATCGTGCAGGCCGTGCTCAGCGATCTGGCCGCGCATACCGGCGATCAGCCGCCCTTCGACGATGTGACGCTGGTGGTGGTGAAGCGGACGGGCTAGACGCGAAGGAACAAAGGAACAAAGGAACAAGCGAACAAAAGGGAGAACAAGCAATCTCGTCATTTGTTCTTTTGTTTCCTTGTTCCTTTGTTTGCCCGTTATCTCACAATATTCACCGCCCGCCCCGGCACAACCACAATCCGCCTTGGCTCGCGGCCTTCCAGCGCCGCCCGCACACGCTCGCTCGCCAGCGCCGCAGCCGTCACGCTCGGCTCGGAGGCGTCGGCGGCAACCAGGATGCGATCGCGGACCTTGCCGTTGATCTGCACCGGAATCTCGATCTGCGCCGCCGCCAGCAGCGTAGCATCCGCTGAAGGCCAGGGCTGCTGGTGGACGCTAAAGCTGTGGCCTAAGCGTTCCCAGGCTTCTTCGGCCAAGTGCGGTGCCAGCGGCGCGATCAGCAGCACCAGCGTCTCGATCGAGCGCCGCCACTGATTGGCGCTCAACTGCTCCATGTTGCCGCGCAGCCAGCCAACCTCCTCCATCAGCGCCGCGATCGCCACGTGGGCGCGCATGCCATCGATGCCCTCGCCGACGCGCACAATCAGCTGATTGCGCCGCCGCTCCGCCTCGTCGTCCAGCGTTGCGTCGCCGCGCGGAGTCGCGCCGGTCACCAGCTCCCACAGCCGCCCGACGAAGCGCGCCACGCCGCTCACGCCGCTATCGGTGAAATCGCCGCCGTCCTCCCATGGCCCTAAGAACAGCATATACATGCGAAACACATCGGCGCCATACTGCGCGATATAGCCATCCGGCGAGATCACATTGCCTCGGCTTTTGGACAGCTTCGCGCCGTATTTGGTGATCATGCCGTGCAGCCGCAGCCGCTTGAACGGCTCGTCGTAGGGCACGTGGCCCAGGTCGTGCAGCGCCTTGACGATGAAGCGCGCATACAGGTGGTGCATCGTGGTGTGCTCGGGGCCGCCCGCGTAGTGATCCACCGGCAGCCAGCGCCGCACCCGCTCGGTGTCCCACGGTCGATCGTGGTATTCCGTGGACAGATAGCGCAGAAAATACCAGGCCGAGTCCAGAAAATTATCGCTCACGTCGGTCTCGCGCCGGGCCGCGCCGCCGCACAGTGGACAGGTCGTGTTGACAAATTCCGGGATCGAGGCCAGCGGCGCGGTGCCGGTCGGGCGGAAGTTCTCGATCGGCGGCAGCAGCACCGGCAGCTGATCTTCCGGCACCGGCTGCGCTCCGCACGCCTCGCAGTACACAATCGGAATCGGCGGTCCCCAGTAGCGCTGGCGGCTGATCAGCCAGTCGCGCAGCCGGTAGGTCACGCGCGCGCGCCCGGAGCCGCGCTCCACCAGCCAGCCCACGATCGCACGGCTAGCCTCGGCGCTGCTCATGCCGCTGAACTCGCCCGATTCGATCAGCGGGCCGTCTTCGACAAACGGCAGCTCGGCAATTGCGCCGTCGGCGGGCTGAATCACAGGGACGATCGGCAGGTGGTAGGCGCTGGCAAAGGCGTAATCGCGATCGTCGTGGGCCGGCACAGCCATGATCGCGCCCGCGCCGTAGCGCGCCAGCACATAGTCGGCGATCCAGATCGAGATCGGCTGGTTGGTGGCCGGATTGATCGCGTAGGCACCGGTGAAAACGCCGGTTTTCTCAGCGCCGATCAGCCGCTCGCGCTCCAGCTTGCGCTGCGCCTGCGCGACATATGCCGCCACAGCTTCGCGCTGCTCAGCGCTGGTGATCGTCGCGACTAGTGGATGCTCGGGCGCCAGCACCAGGAACGTCGCGCCGAAGATCGTGTCGGGCCGCGTGGTGAAGACCGTGATCTCCGCCGGCTGATCCGCAACCGCGAAATCGATCTCCGCGCCCTCGCTACGACCGATCCAGGCCGTCTGGCGCTTGATCGACGACTCCGGGAAATCAACGCCGCTAAAATCCAGCAGCCGCTCGGCGTAGTCGGTGATACGGAAAAACCACTGGCGCATCACGCGCTGCACAATCGGCGTGTCGCAGCGCTCGCAGCGTCCGTCGATCACCTGCTCGTTGGCCAGCACGGTCTGATCTTTGGGACACCAGTTGACCGGCGCTTCGGCCTGGTAGGCCAGACCAGCTTTGAACAACTGCACAAAGATCCACTGCGTCCAGCGATAATATTCGGGCTGCGTGGTATCGACCTCGCGCGACCAGTCGAACTGGCAGCCCAGCAGCTTCATCTGCTCCTCGCGGAAGCGGCGGATATTGGCGGGCACCACCTCCGCCGGATGTTTGCCCAGCTTCAGCGCGAAGTTCTCGGAGTGAATGCCGAAGGCGTCGAAGCCGATCGGCTGGAACACATCGTAGCCCTGCATCCGCCGCAGCCGCCCGAAGACGTCCGCGCCGCAGTAGGTGTACACGTGTCCGACGTGCAAACCCTCGCCG
>JAFAYS010000691.1 GCA_019240175.1 Chloroflexota bacterium
TGGTTGCCACTAACGCCCGGCAGGCGCTACGCAGCGAAGGCTTGCTCACGCTCGGCGATTGGCTGGTGCTGGAAGGATTATCCGCTGCTTTTGTCGAGGCTGCCGGCGCGCCGCTCAACACAGCTCCATGGCTGGTCGCGTTCGCCAAGCCCGACGATTGGGATCAGGCGCTGGCGCACGTCGCGCAGTTCTACCAGCTCGCCAGCTACAACGATCTGGTCGTCAACGTGTACGGCGGCCAGGTGCCAATCGGTAGTGAGCGCCCACCGCAGGCCAGGCCGCTCGACGTCGAGGATGTGGAGTACGCCACCGAGATCATCAAGGCCGCGCTCGACGTGACGGATGCGACGACGATTGCGGCGTACATGTACGGCGACGCGATCGTGGCGATGCAGGGACATCCAGCGGTTGGATTGCCGCCCTACGCCGGCTTTGAGGTTGGCTACCGGCTGGTGCAAGCATATCTGCGGCAGAGCGAGCAGCGCTTGAGCGAGGCGTTCGTTATGTCGAGCCGAGAGATTTTGGAGCAAGTTGTGGTGTAAAGCCTGTATCTCAACATCTGTTTGTTGATCACAAAAGCCGAGTCGGCGTGGACTCGACTTCTGCGTTGTGGAAAGAAATGAGCTGCCGATCGATCGCTAGCAGGTGCCCGAAAGCCAGATTTTGATCGCCTCCATGCGCCGATGCTGTCCCGTGGTGCCCGCGACCGCGCCATTCGACACCGTGCCGAGCCAGCCAAAGTTGGCCACGTGCGCCTGGTAGTTGATGTTACAGCCAGCGGGCGCGCCAACCAGCCAGATCTTCGCGGCTTCCATGCGCCGACTTTGCCCGGTCGTGCCGGCCTGGCCGCCATTACACGTCGTGCCGAGCCAGCCGTAGCCGGCCACATGCGCCTGATAGCAGACCGACACGCCCGCCGGCATATTGCGCAGCTTGACCTGGATCGCCTCGGCGCGGCGGCTCTGGCCGGTCGTGCCCGCGACTGCGCCGTTCTGCACCCAGCCAAGCCAGCCGTTGCCCGCCACATGCGCGCGATACTCAACGCCTTTCGCCAGGGACGCCAGCGGGAAGGTGATCGAGTTCGAGAAGTAGCTCCAGCTATCCCAGTAGTTGCCGCTGTTGTTCCAGATGCGGCCCAGCAGCTCGACTTTATACGTGCCCTGGATCGTCAAGGGCCGATTAAACGTGATCTGGTTGCTGGTGCCGGTGTTGCCCAGATAGTAGTAGTTGCCGCTGTGGTGATGCAGATACCAGTGATGCTGTTGGAAGCAGCAGCCGGTGCTGGCAGTGAAAACATACTGGTTGTTCTGCACCGCGACGCTCAGATTGACGCTGGCGGTGACTTTGAGCTGGCTGCTCGAATCGAAGATGAAATTCGCGTCTTCCGGGCGCTCCGTCGAGAGCGGCACGTCGGCCTTGGAGGCGATGCGACGCGGAACAATGCCGTCGGTTGGCTGGATCGTGCGCTCGGCGGATGGCACCAGCACCTCGCGGCAGTGCGCCGCGCTGGCGATCGTGAAGTAGGCCAGCAGCTGACGGCTGCGCACGTCGATCACCGTATTGACGCAGCCGCCGGCCAGCAGATCATAGCCGGCCTCGCGGCGCGCGACTTCCTCACGTGAGGCCACCGCCGGCGCTGCGACTGTTGTCGCGCAGAGCGAAGGATCGACCTCAACCTGTGTCTCCTGACTGCCCGTTGTGATCTCGAAGCAGCGGCCACCCGAGGGCAGATAGCCGGTGTTTTTCCTGGTCTCGGAGCTGGCAGCGGCACGCACAACCATCGGATCGGGCTCGTCGATACACGCTTTGTAGCCTGGAATGGACACGTTCAGGCTCGTCAGCGCGCCGTCGGTGAGCGTGCCGGTCAGCTGGTAGCACTCATCGGCGACAACAACATAATCGATAACTGTAGCGGGAGGTTCGGCGGCCTGGGTAGGCGTGGACGGCTGTAGCAGGGTGGTGAAGATCAGGGCGATGCCGAAACAGGCGATGCGAGGCCAGCGGGCGGTGGGCATTGTGGATTCCTTTCAACGGCGATGCGTTGCAACGGTGACAAAGCAAAGACGTGAAAGCAATACCCGACCTTTCCACAAATGTTTAAATTGATAAACAATTCTGCCTATGCGCGTTGAAAAACCTGTCACATTTTTCAGCTCGGCGGTGTTCTTGTATCTGATCTGTTATTTTCCAGGAGAAGCTTCATGCAAGCGCTGCTCGTGCTTACTCTCGACAACCTCCATCAATCGGTGAAGCGGCGGCAATCGGCGCTGTGGTTTACGCGCGTCATCCGGCTGCTGCTGGCGGTTGGGTTCCTACCGTCGGGCCTGACCAAGCTGCTCGGCGATCGCTTCACGTCGCTCAGCACGACCACGCCGATCGGCTATTTCTTCGAGGCGCTGTATCAGACGGGCTATTACTGGCGCTTTCTGGGCGCGGCCCAATTGCTGGCCGCTCTGCTCTTACTGATTCCCGCGACATCCACGCTCGGCGCGCTGGTCTACTTTCCGATCATCCTCAACATCTTTATCATCACGGTGTCGCTGCACTTCACGGGCACGCCCGTCATCACAGGCTTGATGCTGCTTGCCAGCATTTATCTGCTTTGCTGGGATTATGACAAGCTGAAACACCTGGTGCTGCCAGTGCCAAACGCATCGCGCAGATCACACAGTGATGCTGCTTACCAGGACTTGCACAGCGGCGAGCAGGTTGTGTAAGCTGTGCCTGATTGATTCCTAGGAGGTACAAGGTGAGCCTGACATCAATGCAGCCGACGGCGACGGTTCAACTTTTTCCTGATTTGAGCGAAGAATTGCTCACGCTGCTGCGACAATTAGCGCCGGAAGATTGGGGACAGCCAACGGCTTGTCCCGGCTGGTCGGTGAAAGATCTGGTGGCACATCTGCTCGGCGGCAATATCGGGCGGCTTTCGTTTGGCCGCGACCATCTGCTGCGTAAAGCATCGGCGCGCGCTCCAAGCAACAACGCCGAGCTGATCGACTGGATCAACGAGCAAAACGCGACCTGGGTGCAGGCCGCCGAGCGCATCAGCCCACCGGTATTGATCGACTTTCTGGCGGTGACCGATCGGCAAGTGGCGGAGTTTTTCACGACACTGGACATGGATGCGCCCGCACCGATCAGCGTGGGCTGGGCCGGCGAGACCCAATCCACCAACTGGTTCGACGTCGGGCGCGAGTACACCGAGAAATGGTTTCATCAGCAGCAGATCCGCGAGGCTGTCGGTGCGCCGGGACTGATGGAGCGGCGCTGGCTGCTGCCGGTGATCGAGCTGTGCCTGCGCGCGCTGCCCTACACCTATCGCGAGGTCGCGGCCGCCGACTCCACCGCGATTCGCGTGCGCATCACCGGCGCGGCGGGCGGGGTGTGGTCGCTGGTGCGCGAAAACCAGGACTGGCAGCTGTACGCGGGTGAGGCCACACCTGCCGCCGCAGATGTGCAGCTCAGCGACGATACGGCCTGGCGCTTATTCACCAAAGGGCTGGATCGAGCTGAGCTGCTGAGCCGCATGCAGATCGACGGCGACGCGGCGCTGGGAGCCACGGTCGCAGATCTGGTCGCGATCATGGCGTGAGAGAACCAAGCACCAAGTTCCTCGTCTTGGCCCTCACCCCCGCCTCGCTATGCTCGGCCCCCCTGCCCCGAACCTCGGTCGGCTTCGACCTCGGTTGCGGCAGGCGAGGGGATTTTGCGGTACTTTGTTCCTTTGTTCCTTTGTTTTCTTGTTCCTTTGCTCCTTTGTGGCTTAGCGGCGCGCTTTAGCCACGGTGTTGGCGATGATCGCCGCCATCGCGCCCGCGCCCACACCGTTGTCGATATTGACCACCGCCAGGCCCGGCGCGCAGGTTTGCAGCATCGAGAGCAGCGCTGCCTTACCTTTGCCGCCCATGCCGTAGCCCACCGAGGTCGGCAAGCCAATCACCGGCACGTCTACCAGACCCGCGACCACCGAGGGCAGCGCGCCGTCCATGCCCGCTGCCACAATGATCGCGTCGACGGGCGTGCTGAGCAGCTGGCGCAGCGGAGCGATTAGCCGGTGCAGGCCCGCTACGCCCACATCGCAGACCATTTGCACTGCGCAGCCCATCTCGCGGCAGACGACGGCGGCTTCTTCGGCGCGTGGCACGTCGGCAGTGCCAGCCGTGATAATCCCGATCTGCCCGCCGGTTTGGGGCGCTTCCTGTCCTGG
>JAFAYS010000762.1 GCA_019240175.1 Chloroflexota bacterium
ATCCAGCGGGTCGAGGCCAACCAGCGCCGCCAGATCGTCCATGTGGCTTTCGCGGGCAAAGGTGTTGGCGGTAGCGGCCAGCGCCCGGTACGAGCCCTGGCGCAGCGGCGACTGGCTGGGATGGTAGATGATGCGCTGGTGCGGCACCGCGTAGGGCGTGCGCATGCCAGCCGCGCCAGAGTTATAGTTATGATACTCCCAGCCGCTGATCGTACCGTCGAGCTGCACCACGCTGCGGATCTCGATCAATCCCGCCGGTCGCAGATAGGCCCAGCTAAACTCTTCCTCGCGAGTCCAGATCAGCTTGATCGAACGACCCGCCGCTCTGGCTAGCCGCGCCGCCTCTACGGCAGCCTCGCCGGTATGCTTGCCACCGTAGGCCGAGCCGGTATCTGGCACAATCACGCGCACCTGCTCCTCGGGCAGGTCAAAGGCGGTCGCCAGCTCGCCGCGCACACCGAAGGGCCGCTGCGTGCCGGTCCAAACCGTGAGCCTGCCGTCCTGCCACTCGGCCACGGCTGAGCGTGGCTCAAGCGGCGCGTGGGCGATGTAGGCGTGGGTGTAGCGTTGCTCCAATAAGTGAGCGCCCGCCACCAAGCCCTGCTCGATCGAGCCGCGCTCCTCGCGGTGCATCGCGGCGATGCGCGGATCGTCGGGCGGCGGCGCGGGATGTGAGCGCAGATAATCAAACAGCTCGCTGGACGAGGGCTGCTCAGATCGTGTCCACTCAGCTCGCAGCGCCTGGACAGCTTGGAGCGCACGCGGACGATCCGGCGCGACCACACCGACAAACTCGCCATCACGCACAATCAACACATCCGGCAAGGTTTCGGCGGCGCTGGTATCGAGCGACTGAAGCGTCGCGCCGATCGCGGCTGGACGCAGCACAGCGCCGGCCCACAGATTTGGACGCACGAGATCCGGCGTGTAGCGGTGCGCGCCTGTAACGATCGCGCGGCCCGCGACTTTGGGCGCGTCTGTACCCGCGACCGTCCAGGCGTGCGCCGGAGTCAGCGGCACGTCGGGATCATACGGCTGAGTGATCGGCTGGCCTTGCGTCAGCTCGCCAAAGCCGATCGCGCGTCCGGCCTGGCGATCGATCACCTGGCCGTTGTCCACGCTCAGCCCGCCGCGCTCGCACTGCCAGCGCGCTGCCGCACGATCGATCAGCAGCTCACGGGCTGAGGCGGCCACCGCGCGCAGGCGGCGTGACATGATCGGCGTGGTCTGGCTGCCGAAGGTACCCGCATCGAAGGGCGTGCGATCAGTGTCGGCCATGATCAGGGTGATGCTGCCGGGCAGCACGCACAGCTCTTGCGCCACAGCCTGCGCCAGCGAAGTGCGAATATTCTGTCCGACCTCGACTTTGCCGGTGTACACCTCGATCGAGCCGTCGGCGGTGATGTGCAGCCAATCGCTGATCAGCAGCGCGTCCGGCCCGCTGACCACGCGCCGTCGCTCGCTCTCGGCGGCAGTGCGCGCCAGGCGCTGCGTATCGCTGGGTGCGTCGCTCATGCTTGGCCTCCTGAATGCGCCAGCTCGGCGGCAGCCTGCTGAATGGCGCGAACGATGCGTGGATAGGTGCCGCAGCGGCATAGGTTGCCCTGCATATACTCGACGATCTGCTCGGTCGTCGGCGCGGGGTGCTGGCGCAGCAGGCCCACGGCGGCCATGATCATGCCGGGCGTGCAGTAGCCGCACTGCAGCGCATCTTGATCCAGAAACGCCTGCTGTAGCGGATGCAACTGACCGTTGCGCGCCAGCCCCTCGATCGTCACGATTGGCTGATCCGCAACCTCCCGCACCGGCGTAATGCACGAGCGTACCGGCTGCTGGTCGACGAGCACGGTGCAGACGCCGCACTGGCCCTCCGCACAGCCGATTTTGCTGCCAGTCAGGCCGAGTTTGTCACGCAGCACATGCAGCAACATACGCTCAGCATCGATCTCGATCTCCTCCTGGCTACCATTCACCATCAGTGCTAAATGTTCCGACACGCGATCCTCTCTTTCTCGCAGCTTCGCTCTCAAATTATTGTAGCATCGGACGCACTCATGCTTGAATCTACCTGCTGCAATCCAGCGATAGGCGGTATACTGGAACGCGTCGTCGCTCCGGTGGTGCAATACATCAACTCAGGGTTCAGTGTGATCATGAAATATAAGCACGTGCCATGCATGGCCCATAACTTTGCACATTCATTTGTCAGCGGCATGAATTATGTGGACGGAACGTATATCGTAGATGAGCTTCGCCGCATCCTGCGTGGCCTACCCGATGCAACGCTGGTCATTGACGTGCTGCACGGGCAGATTACGCCGTCATCTGTACCCTCAGCACTCCTCACAGAGTCGGTACGGCGCTATCAAGCCTGGCTCCCGGCCCATGCCCAGCGTCATCACGTTGATAGCTCGCGGATACACCAGCTAGAGCTGTGCTTCGCCGGCACTGGCAGGCACTTTCAGTGTGTGGTCGTTGTCACAGATGATCGTGGCCGAACCCACACCATCCGTCTCAAAGAGTGGTGGAAATAGGCGCTGCTGGCGCTAATATCCGAGCTTAAGGAGCGTAGCCCTGTTTGAGTGTCGAGGGAAATGTGGCCAGGGCAGGTCATGGTGGAGAGATTCCCGGCGGATCTGTGGCAAGACGTGCGGGCCGTTTCTACCATCCTTGCATGAGTCGGTCATCATTGAATCGCCAAACTGGCTCTGGTAGAAATACATAGCCCACCCCACTGTTCATTCCTCACCCCCCGCGAGGAGTTCGTATGTCAGCTCGCACACGTCCACAGTGGAGCGTCCGCAGCCGGATCGCGGCAACGATCGTCGGCACTAGCCTGCTCGGCAGTTTCATCTTCACTTCCGTTCAGGCATCCCCGATGACCCCGTATGAGAATGGCGTTACCTGGATCGCCGACGCCTGTCGTGCGGAACCAAACTCGACGCGCTCCGACGCCCAGTGCATCAGCGACAAATGCGCGGCACTGTATGGTGTGGGCTCTGGTGCCTACCTAGATTGTGTTCAAGGGGGCTATGATGGGCTCAAACTCGTCATAACTCCGGTCCCAACACCACAGCCCATGGATTAATCAACTTGAAACGAGCATGCGCGCCGTTCGTCTATCGATTCGGCGCGCGGTTCGCATAGCCTCGGGCGGTAGACGATCTTGCTACCGCCCAAGCCGCCCCGCTCCACGAGCCAGCTAACCTCAATCATAGCTGTCTTGCTTCCAGCAGCGAGCAACGTTCTCGTATCACAATTAAACCTCCTTACCGAAGCCTCAATCGTAACAACATTCGCGGCGCTGTGTCGGTAGCTGTCACAGCACGAATGTATGTTTAATCAAGCGAAAAGCGAAGGAGGAGTGAACACATGGCTGACATTGTTAGCTGGTTCGAAATTCCCGCGTCCGACTTCGACCGCGCGGTTGACTTTTACAGCACGATTCTGGGCCAGGAGCTGCCCAAAGGCGAGTTCATGGGCACACCACACGGCTTTTTCACCAACTCGGACGGCTCCCGCTTTGGCGCGGTGATTAAACATCCGACGGCAGTACCCGGCAACACCGGCACGCTGATCTACCTCCACACCAAAAACCTGGAGCAAGTTCTAGAGCGAGTCGAGAGCGCGGGCGGCAGCATCGATACGCCAAAAACCTCGCTTGGTGAGATGGGCTGGATCGCGGTGCTGATCGACACCGAGGGCAATCGCGTGGCGCTGCACACCGAATAACCACCCGACAAACTGTACCAGGAGGGCGACACATGGTCGTCCTCTTTGCGTTTAAGCCGGCGGAGCGTGGTATAGTGCATCGCGTATCATTTAATAGAGAGCGAAAGCGCCACGCATGACGATCCCAACCCAGCTATGAAGATGCTTGTCACCGGCGGCACCGGCTTTCTTGGTCGTCATCTGGCGCGCGCACTGCTGCAGCACGATCATCGCGTGCATCTGCTGGGGCGGAATTTTACACAGTCGGCGGATCTGCTGAGCCTGGGCGCGCAGCCGGTGCCGGTCGATCTCCGCGATCGAGCGGCGACAATCGCGGCGTGCGAGGGCATGGACGCGGTCTTTCACGTAGGCGCGCTATCCGCTCCCTGGGGCCACCGCGCCGACTTCTTCGCGATCAACGTCGACGGCACGGCCAATGTGATCGCCGGCTGTCAGCGGCACGACGTAGGACAATTGATCTATGTTTCGTCGCCAAGCGTGGTCTTCGATGGCCGCGACCACTGGAATCTCGCCGAGGCCGCGCCGTACCCGCGCCGCTTCGCCTCGATCTACTCGCTCACTAAGAAGCTCGGCGAAGATCTGGTCAATCAAGCGGCGGGCACAAGATTACCGGCGGTGATACTGCGGCCCAAGGCGATCTTCGGACCCGGCGACACCTCGCTGCTGCCACGGCTGATCGACGCCGCGCGACGTGGACGGCTGCCACAGATCGGCGATGGGCGCAACCTGGTCGATCTGACCTATGTGGACAATGTGGTGCAGGCGCTGCTGCTGGTGCTTTCAGCTCCCGCCGCCGTGGGCCGGACCTACACGATCACCAACGGCGAGCACGTGCCGCTCTGGCAGGTGATTCGCACAGTTTTGCAGCACCAGGGCTTATCCACCAAGCTGCGACGCGTGCCGCTCAACGTGGCGCTGCTGGCGGCGGCGATCATGGAAGCTCGCGCAGCCATCACAGGCCGTGAGCCGCTACTGACGCGCTACTCAGCTGCGATCCTGGCGCGCACACAAACCTATAGCATCAGCGCCGCCCAGCGCGATCTCCACTACGCGCCGCAGATCTCGGTTGCGGAGGGCATCACCCGCACACTGGCCGCGCTGGGCTCACCCGAAACGACAGCTACTCATGCCTGATCACACACCAACCGTCGCATGCCATGTACTGGATACCGGCTACTGTCTGGCGCACGAAAACATGGTGCTGCGTGGCGGCAAGCGCACATCGATCCAGTGCCACTCGATCGTTGCGCTGCTGCACCACCCACAGCAGGGCTGGCTGCTCTGGGACACCGGCTACGCGCCGCGCATGTGGGACGTGACCGCGCGCTGGCCGTTCTCCCTCTACCGTCGCGCAACGCCGCTGCATATTCAGCCCGAGCTCGCCGTGATAGCTCAGCTCGATCGCTTTGGGCTCGCTCCCGCCGACGTGCGCACGATCATCGTTTCGCACTTTCACGCGGATCATATTGCCGGGCTGCGCGATTTTCCACGCTCGACCTTTGTCACAACCGAGGCCGCGTATGCTGACGTGCGGCAGCGGCAGGGCTTCGCGGCGCTGCGTCGGGCCTTTATTCCCGCGCTGCTGCCCGATGATTTCGCCGATCGCGCGCAGCTGCTGCCACGCTTTAGCGGCCCCGCGCTGCCCGGTCTCGGCGCGACTCACGATCTGTTTGGCGACGGCTCGCTGCTGCTGGTGGAGCTGCCGGGGCACGCCTGCGGCCAGATCGGGCTGTTGGCGCAGACCGACTCCGGGCCGGTGCTGTTTGCCGCCGATAGCTGCTGGCACTCACGCTCGATCCGCGAGCGCCGACCGCCGCATCCGCTGACCTATCTGTTTGTGGACGACTCGCGCGCCGTGCGCACGACGATCGAGGCGCTGCACCAGTTTGCCGCCGCCCGCCCTGATGTGCGGATCGTCCCGAGCCACTGCCCCGAGGCGTTCGCCCGCGAGGTTGGCTCGTGATCACGGCGCTGCCGCTGATCATCAGCCATTTTGTGCGGGCCAAGTGGCGCTGGCGCTGGCTACGCGGCGAGCGGCTGCGAGGCTTTCAGGAGCGCCGCGCCCGGCAGATCGTGCAGTACGCCAATCGGCACGCGCCTTTCTACCATGAGCACTGGCGCGGCCACGATCTTACCAGCTGGCGCGCGCTGCCAACGGTGGACAAGCGGCTGATGATGGCGAACTTCGATACCTTCAACACGCGCGGTCTCAGCGGCGCACAGGCCATGCAGATCGCGCTGGAGGCCGAGCAACGCCGCGATTTCACGCCGACGCTCAAAGGCTTCACGATCGGCTTGTCGTCGGGAACGTCCGGACATCGCGGGCTGTTCGTGGCGGGTCCAGCCGAGCAGGCCGCCTGGGCCGGCACGATCCTGGCGCGGACGCTGCACAAGCTGACGCGGCGCTACCGCGTGGCGTTTTTTCTGCGCTCGAACAGCAACCTTTACGAAAGCGCGGGCGGCGCGCTCATCCAGTTTCGCTACTTCGATCTGATGCTGCCGCTTGACCAAGCCGTCGCTCAGCTTAACCAATATCGCCCGCAGATCGTGATCGGGCCGCCGTCGCTGCTTGAAATGCTGGCCGGTGAGCGGGAGCGCGGCAGCCTACACATCACGCCCGAGCGGCTGATCTCGGTAGCCGAGGTGCTGGAGCCGCAGGTTCGCGAGCGGCTCACAACGATCTTTGGCGTGCCGCTGCATCAGGTGTATCAATGCACCGAGGGCCTGATTGCGATCAGCTGCGCCGCCGGCGCGCTGCATGTGCAGGAAGATGCCGTGGCGCTGGACTACGAGCCGCTGGAAGGCCAGCGCGTCACGCCGATTGTGACCGATCTGTGGCGCACGACCCAGCCGATTATCCGCTACCGGCTCAACGATGTGCTGCAGCTCGATGCACAGCCGTGCGCGTGTGGCTCGGCCTGGCAGGTGATCCGCGCGATCGAGGGGCGCAGCGACGACGTGTGCTATTTCGAGTCGGCGGCGGGCGAGCGGCGGGCCTTTTTTCCGGATACGATCCGGCGCATGATTTTGCTGAGCAGCCCGGCGATCCAGGAGTATCAGGCGGTGCAGGAGCGGCCAGGCCAGCTGCGGATCGCGCTTGATCTGCCGACGGACACGCCCTTTGAGCCAGTGGCGGACTCAGTGCGCCGCAGCGTGGCCGCGACGATCGCACAGTACGATTGTCGGCCAGCCGATGTGACGATCGCGCCTGGCGTGCCGACCACCGCGCCTGGTATCAAGCGCCGTAGAGTCCGCCGCATCGACAGGTAATCCATTGGTGGTAGCGCCCGTTACAGCGATCGGCAGTCGCGGCGGTGGAACAGCCAGCCCGGCGCGTGTAGGCTTGGCAGCATGTATCAGCAGGATGATCACAATCAAGGTAAGACGATGCTTCCAGTAAAAATTGCGGGCTTGGGCTGGTACCTCCCCGAGCAGATCATGACCAACGAGTGGTTCGCGGCGCAACTCGGCGTGTCGGCTAGTTGGATCGAGCGGGCAACCGGCGTGCGTGAGCGGCGCTACGCGGCGGGTGAAACCTCGGCGGGCATGGCGGTGGCGGCGGCGCGTATGGCGCTGCACAACGCCGGCTTGCGCAGCGACGATCTCGACGCGATCATCGGTGCCTCGGCTGCGCCGCAGCAGGCCGTGCCATGTACCGCCGCGCTGATCCAGGGTGAGCTGGGAGCCAAAGACGGCGGCAGCGTTTGCTGGGATGTTAACGCGACCTGTCTGAGCTTTTTGTTTGCGCTCCAGTCGGCGGCGCATCTCGTGGCGGCAGGCGTGTACCGCACGATCTTGATCTGTAGCAGCGAGATCACGTCGCCCTCGCTCCACCCCCAGGATCGCGAAACCCGCGCGCTCTTCGGCGATGCGGCAGCGGCAGCGGTGATCACCCACGCCGCGCCCGACGATCCCAGCGCGATCTGGCACACGCAGTTCGCCACTTTCAGCAGCGGCGCGCATCTGACCGAGGCACTGGGCGGCGGCACGCTGCACCATCCGGCAGATCCGGCGACCACGCGCGATCACAATAGCTTTCGCATGCAAGGGCTGTCGATCTTCAAGTTCGCCACGCGGCAGAGCCAGCCGTTTCTGGATCGCTTTTTTCGCGCCGTGGGCTGGGAGCGCAGTACGATCGATGTGGTGGTGCCGCATCAGGCCAGCCGCCACGCCATCGATCAGCTTTCGGAGCGGCTGGGCTTTCGACGCGAGCAGGTGTATAGCAATATTGCCCTGCGCGGCAACTGTGTGGGCGCATCGATCCCACTGGCGCTGGCGGAGGCTGTGGCGGCGGGTCGCATCCGGCGCGGCGATCGTGTGCTGCTGGTCGGCACCGGCGCGGGTTTGACGCTGGGCGCGCTGGCGCTGACATTTTGAAGGATTCCAGGCCCTCACCCCTGGCTCGTTACACTCGCCGCCCCCTCTCCCATTGCGATAGGCGAGGGTGAAATTGCGGGCGCAGCAAGCAGCGCCCTTACACCTTTGATCTTTTGTTCCTTTGTCCGTCCCTAGGTTCTTAGTTCTAGGTTCTAAGTTCTTAGTTCTAGGTTCTTTCGTTTGAATATTCTCCTCACCAGCACCCGCGCGCCCGTGACGCTCGAGCTGATCCGCGCCTTTGGCCGCAGCGGTCACACCGTCGTCGCGACCGATACGCAGCGCTGGACGCTGGGCAGTCACTCGCGCTATGTCGCGTCGCATGTTGTCACGCCGCCGCCACGCCAGGCACCAGCTGCATTTCTCGACGCGCTGGAGCGGCTCATCGTTGAGCGGCGGATCGACTGGCTGATCCCGACCTGCGAAGAGGTGTTCTATGTCGCGCGCGGCTACGAGCGGCTGAGCGCCCGCACCAGGGTTTTTACATCGCCACTGGCTGTGCTGGCCGAGCTACACCACAAGTTTCGTTTCGGGCAGCGTGCCTCGGCGCTGGGACTGCGCACGCCGCGCACCGTCTTGATCGCCAGCCGAGACGAGCTGATGGCGCGACTGCCGGAATTTCCGGCGTATGTGCTGAAACCGGCCTACTCGCGCTTTGCCACGCAGGTGATCAGCAATTGCGGGCCGCACGCCGGGCAGATCGCGCTGAGTAGCTGCGATCCCACGCCGGAGCAGCCCTGGCTGCTGCAAGACTTTATCGCCGGGCCGAGCGTGTGCTCCTACAGCGCGCTGCATGACGGCCACGTCACCGCGCACTGTGCCTATGCAATCCCGCACACCTTCGGCGGCGGCTCGGGCGTGCAATTTCGATCGATCGACGGCATGGAAACGCTGGCGATCGTCGAACGGCTGGGCGCTGCGCTGCGCTACACCGGCCAAATCTCGCTTGATTTCATTCGCGGCGATGACGGCCTGTACCTGCTTGAGTGCAATCCGCGCGCGACCAGCGGCGCGCATCTGATCGACTCTGAGCAGCTGATCGGCGGGCTGACCGATCCGACGCAGCCGACCTTCGTAACGCCGCCGGGACGCTGCCGTCAGCTGACGATTCCGCTGCTGGCCGGCGCGGGTCGCCAGCTTCGCCGCTGGCCAGGGGTGCTGCGTGCGGCGCTGACTCACGACGACGTGATCGCCGACCTTCGCGATCCGCTGCCGCTGCTGACTCAACTGCCGATGACGCTGCGCTTCGCCTGGATCGCCCGCCGTGAGCAGCGCAGCCTGACCGCCGCGACAACCTACGACATCGAGTGGAACGGAGTACCATGATTCGGCTCTACGATCGCGAGACCATCGACCAGGTACCGTGGCCGGCCACGCCCGACGGCGATTACGCGCGGCGCGTGCTCGATCCGCTGGTGCGTCACGGCCCCCAGCGCTACATC
>JAFAYS010000793.1 GCA_019240175.1 Chloroflexota bacterium
CGCCAAGACGGCGACCGAAAAGCTGATCGCCGAGAAGCTCAAAAAGGGCTACCAGGAGGTGGCGACGGAGCAGGATGATCAAGGAGCTACGACCGAGACATCGCTTTCCTCCATGCTAAAAAACCTGGCCGCGTCGGTTATTGCGAAGGTCAAGCCCGGCACGTCGGCCAACGCCACAGCTACCACGTCCACGAATGTCACCGCCAGCACACCAGCAACCGCCACGTCCACGGCAGAGGCTGCGACCAAGCTAGCGGCAGCCAAGTCGAAGGCCAAGCCCGCCCCTGAGCCTGTAATTCCAACCGTCTACGATCCAACTTCGCGCTTGAATCTCGATCCGATCGATTGGTTTTGGGCAACCTGGCGTCATCCCGCGCCGCTTGAGCGCCCTGTCGCGGCGGCCTTCGATCGAGAGGATGGGCTGCGGCGGCTGCGGCGGCTGTCGACCTCGGAGTATCACTGGTACTGGAAGTGGGAGAATGTGATCCCCGAGGTTGTTACAACCGACGAAGCGCAGTTTTGGCTGCAGGCAGTAAAGGCTGCAACCAAGCGTGATGCAAACAACTCGAATAACAATCGGGCTACTTCGGCACAGATCGCCGATAAGCTGGCGACGATCAAGGGCAAAGACTCGATCTCACATGCAGAGGCTTTCAAGATCGTGCTGGGGCTGTATCACTCCGCGCGACCGATTATGACGACGCTGCTGGCTGGACTCATGTCGCCGGCAGAAATTGTATCGGGGCTGATCGACTCGATCAATGATCCACAGCAGGCCCAATCGTACTATTACGGCAACGCGCTCCTGAGCGTGCTCGATGGATTTCGACGTTACGTCCTGCCCTACCTCAGCCAGCACGAGCGTGATCAGCTCAATCAACTGATCACGCCATATCTCAAGCGCGTCCAGTGGCCGGCTACCCCGCAGGAAGTTGGACATCCCGCTTTTTATTTCGCGGCGATGCTGGGTGGCCATAACGCGACGCTTCAGCGGGTCGTCCAGAGTTGGCCCGACGATTATTTCAGCGCTTCTTACTGGGTTGCGAGCTATCAGCATCCGCAAGAGATCATCTTTGGCCTGGACGATCCTCAGGAGGTGGAGGCGCAGTTCCGCCGGCTGAAGCTACAGCTCAATCAGCCCAGCTATATTCGCGGCTGGCTGGCCCACACCGAGGACCGGGCGCTGGATTTTGTGCGCACCACAATCCAGGAGACGACCGAGCGCGAAGCTGCCGCCACGCTCTCAAAAACCTTTGCGCTGGTAGCTTCGTCCCAGGCTGCGCCGCATATGCTGGCCCTGACCCAGGAATCGAAAGCGCCGCAGGTGGCCAGCTCCTGGTTCGACGAGCATCCGTCGCACACGATCGCCGGGCTGCTGCCGCTGGCCGATGGTCGTGGCGCGCAAGCCGAGGCCGCGACCGAGATGCTGCACCGGCTGGTGCGGCGCGGCTACAACGAGCTGATCGAGCAGGCCCTCGCGGCGTTGCCTGAGGATGTCGCCGCTCGCCAGCGCGCCAACATCCTCGAAGGAGCCCAGCCGAACTTGCCGCCGTTCGATGATCAGACCACGCCGCCGTGGCTGAGCGAGGCGCTGCGCGTGTCGACGAGCAAGCGGGCGCAGCTGCCGGCCTGGGCCAACGGCTACGATCTGCCGCCGGTCGTGATCGGCCAGCATGTGCTCAATACCGAGCAGACGAGCGCGCTGTTGCGGGCGATGCAGCAGGGCAAAACTGCCAGGGAGCATCCGCTGATTCAGGGCGTCAAGCAGCACGCCGCCTCGGCTGCGCTCGACCACTTTGTGTGGACTTTGTTTGAGCGCTGGCTGGCGGAAGGCGCGCCGAGCAAGGAAAATTGGGCCTTCTTTGGCCTGGGCCTGCTGGGCAGCGATGGTGTTGCGCTCAAGCTCACGCCGCTGATCCGCGTCTGGCCGGGACAAAGCCAGCACCAGCGCGCCGTGAATGGCCTGGAATGCCTGCGCATGATCGGCAGTGATAGCGCGCTGATGCAGATCAACAGCATCGCCCAGAAGGTCAAATTCAAAGGTTTGCAGAATCGAGCTACCGAGGCGATGAACGAGATCGCCGACGAGCGCGGGCTCAGTCGCGCCCAGTTGGAAGATCGGATCGTGCCTGACTGCGAGCTTGACGCCCGTGGCCAGCGCATCTTCGACTATGGCGCGCGCCAGTTCCGCTTTGTGTTCGGCCCCGAGATGAAGCCGATGGTGCGCGACCCACAGGGCAAGCTCAAGTCTACACTGCCGCCGGCCAACGCCAAGGACGACGCCGAGAAGGCCGAGCAGGCGATCGCCGAGTGGAAGCTGCTCAAAAAGCAGGTCGCCGAGGTCGCTAAGGTGCAGGCCGAGCGCATGGAGCAGGCGATGGTCACGGGCCGGCACTGGACGCTGGCGGAGTACGAAACGCTGCTGGTACGGCACCCGCTGATGACGCATATGGCCCAGGCGCTGATCTGGGGCGTCTACGATCAGCTGGGCGCGCTGACTGCAACCTTCCGCGTGACCGAAGATCAAAGCTACGCCGACTCCACCGACGAGACCGTAGAATTGCCCGCTGATGCCACGATTGGCCTGATCCATCCGCTGGATCTGTCCGACGACGAGCGCGCGGCCTGGGGCGAGATCCTCAGCGATTACGAGATTGTCCAGCCGTTTCCGCAGCTTGGTCGCACGATTCAGCAGCTGGAAGCGCACGAGATGGAGGCCACCGAGATCACGCGCTTCAACGAGCTGAAGATCCCGGCACCGGTGCTGGTCTTTGGGCTGGATCGGCTGGGTTGGACGCGCGATCTGCCGGCTGACGGCGGCGGCTTCTGCGGTGCTTTCAAGCCCTTCTACGGCGCGAATCTGACGGCAGTCGTGCAGTATGGCGACGGTGTTGCGCCGGGCTGGATTGTGGATGCCGGCGATCAGCAGATCAAGTATGTGACCTTTGTGCCCGGCATTCGCAAGGCCGAGTACTGGCCCGAGCATAAAGATCGCCTGGTGCTGAGCGAGATCGATCCGGTGGTGCTCAGCGAAGTGTTGAAGGATATTCTGCTGCTGGCTTCTAAAGCTCGCTAGTACGGTGCCGATAATCTAACTTATTACAGAGTGAATAGTATGAGCCATCGACCAACAACGACCACACAGATCGCCGACGTTCAGCGACCCGCCGCCGAAGTCTTGTACGCCGAAGAGCTGGCGCGGCTGGCAGCCGCCGACGCGAACACGCCCAAACCGGCGGGCTGGCAGCTGGCACCGCGCTCAGTGCTGATGTTCGTGCTCGGCGACGAGTCGCGCCGGATCAGCCCCAAGTTTGTCGGCAGCCGCAGCTTGCTGGAACGCTGCATCGTCGCGCTGGCAACCAATCGCGGCCTGATGCTGATCGGTGAGCCCGGCACGGCCAAGAGCTATCTCAGCGAGCTGCTAGCGGCGGCGATCTCGGGCGACTCGACGCTGATTATCCAGGGCAGCGCCGGCACTACCGAGGACGCGATCAAGTACTCGTGGAACTACGCGCTGCTGCTGGCGGAAGGCCCCAACGATCGATCGCTGGTGCCCGCGCCGCTGCATCGCGGCATGAGCGAGGGCAAGCTGGTGCGCTTCGAGGAGATCACGCGCTGTCCGCTGGAAATCCAGGACACGCTGCTGTCGATCCTCAGCGACCGCGTGCTGGCGATTCCCGAGCGCGAGGACGATGGACGCGTGCTCTACGCGCGCACCGGCTTCAACCTGATCGCCACGGCCAACACCCGCGATCGCGGCGTCAACGAGATGAGCGCGGCGCTCAAACGGCGCTTCAACTTCGAGACGATCCCGGCGATCGCCAGCCTGTCGCAGGAGATGGATCTGGTGCAGCGCGAGACCGCGCGGATGCTGAGCCGGGCGGGCGTGCCGCTGACGCTGCCGGTCGAGCTGACCGAGGTGCTGGTGACAACGTTCCACGAGCTGCGCTCAGGTAAAACCGGCGACGGCAAGACGCTGGAGTCGCTGACTGCGGTGATGAGCACCGCCGAGGCTGTCTCGGTGGGCTACGCGGCGGGCATTCACGCCTACTACTACGACAACGGCAAGATCACAAGCGAGCATCTGATGCAGAGCCTGCTCGGCTCCGCGCTCAAGGACGCGCCCGAAGATCGCGATAAGCTGCGCCACTACTTTAACCACGTCGTCAAAGAGCGGCGCGGCGTCTGGCGCTCCTTCTACGACGCGCGGCGCTTCCTGCTGGATTAGCGAGGCCGGGCCCTGCGGGCAAACAAAGGAACAAAGAACAACAAAAGAACAAAAGGGCTTCGATACTAACATTTTGTTCCTTTGTTCATTTGAACTTTTGTTCTTTCGTCTTGGCCCTCACCCGTTCTTGAGCAGGCCCTCACCCCCTGCCCCCCTCTCCCGTTGCCTTCGGCACAGGCGAGGGGGAACAGTGGAACTTCATTGTTCTTTGTTCTCTTGTTCGTTTGTTCTCTTGTTCTTTCGGTTTCTGCTTATGCATTCTGACATTTTCGACATTAAGCAGCGCGTTGTCTTTGTGCCGGTTCGGCATCACAGCCCAGCCTGTGCGCGCGCGGTCCAGCAGCTGGTTCGCATGGTGCGTCCGGCGGCGATCTTGATCGAAGGGCCGTCCGATTTCAACGAGCGCATCGACGAGCTGTTTCTGCCGCACACGCTGCCGATCGCGATCTACAGCTACATTCGGCAGCAGGACGGCGCGCGGCGCGGCGCGTTCTACCCATTCTGCGCGTACTCGCCGGAGTGGGCCGGGCTGCAATCGGCGCGTGAGACCGACGCGCAGGCACGCTTTATCGATCTGCCGTGGGCCACGCTGGCCACCGATCGCACGCCGACGCATCGCTATGCCGACGCCGAGCTGCGCACCAGCCCGTATATTCCGACGCTTTGCCAGAAGCTGGGCGTGGAAAACTTCGATGCGCTGTGGGACACGCTGGTCGAGATCGATCCCGCTTTGTCGCCGCAGCAGCTGTTGGAGCGCGTGCATCATCTGTGCTACCAGATTCGCGCCAGTGGCGGTCATGTCGCCGCCGAAGATCTGCGCCGCGAGGCCTTCATGGCCGACGAGATCCGGCGCACGCTGGCCGAGACCAAGGGGCGGCTGCTGGTGATCACGGGCGGCTTTCACAGCTACGCGCTCTTTGCCCGGCTGCGCCAGCTGCCACCGCCGGAGATTGAGCAGCCCGCGATCGAGACCGCGCAGCCTGAGGCCGACGCAGCGTCTGACGCGCCCGCCGAGCCGATCGAGCGCGGCATTGCGCTGACGCCCTACAGCTACGCACAGCTCGACAATCTGACCGGCTACGAGGCCGGCATGCCCAGTCCGGGCTTTTACCACCAGGTCTGGATCGAGCGCGACGGCTCCAATCGCGACAGGGGCGGCGATGTGTATCGCAAGCTGCTGGCGACAACTGTCACCGATCTGCGCAAGGCCGGCCAGATCGCCAGCACCGCCGATTTGATCGCCGTCGAGACCTGCGCCCAGGCATTGGCGGCGCTGCGGGGTCATGCCGAGGTTTGGCGGCTGGATCTGATCGACGCGATCACCGGCGCGCTGATCAAAGACGAGCTGGCCGACGGCGTCAGGCATCCGTTTCTCGACGCGATCCTCACGCTGTTTCGCGGCAGCCAGCGCGGCGTGCTGGCCGAGGGCACGACGTTGCCGCCACTGGTGCATGATATTCGTCGCATGTTGGAGGATCACGGCCTGGAGCCTGCGCCGCGTGAGCGCTCGCTACGTCTGGATCTATCGGTCGCCGAGGAGCGCGCGCGCAGCCAGGTGCTCCATCAGCTGCGGGTGCTTGAGATTCCCGGCTTCGTCCGGCGCGGCGGCTCGGATCTCGTGGCCCGCGACGACCTGACGACGATCTGGGAGCAGTGGAGCATCGCCTGGACGCCGGGCTTCGACGCCGGGTGCATCGGCGCGGCAATCTATGGTGCGACGCTAGCCGAGGCAGCCGCTGCTCGACTCGCCGAGCTGAGCGCGCGGATCGAGCGGAGCGCGGAGCACGCGGCGCTCCTGCTGCTCGACGCCTGTTTGATGGGCTTGGATCAGCCAGTTGCTGCGCTGCTGGATCGTTTGGTCGCGCTGATCCGCGAAGATAGCGACTTCTTCGGCGTGGCGGCGGCGCTCGGCCATCTGCTCTACCTGTATCGCTACGACGACCTGCTGGGCTCAGCCGGACGCGGCGACATCGGCGGGCTGCTGGTGGAAACCTTCGGGCGCGCGCTGTGGCTGCTGGAAACGCTGGGCCAGACTCAAGGCCGCGATCAAGATCTGCTCAAATCGATTCGCGCGCTGATTCAAACTTTCGAGGCCTGCGGTGCCGCCCTGAGCCTGGATCGCGAAAACCTGGTCGAGGTGCTGCGGCGCTCTAGCGGCGACGATGCCCAGCAGCCGCTGGTGCGCGGCGCGACGATGGGCGGTCTGTGGACGTTGCGCGCAGCCGACCTTGCGCAGGTACGCGCAGATCTGCACGCATGTGCCGCCCCCGAGCAGCTCGGTGATTTCCTGACCGGCCTGTTTGGCCTGGCCCGCGAAACCGCGCAGCGTCATCCCGATCTGGTGATGAGCATCGACGAGCTGCTGATGAGCTACGACGACGAGGCGTATTTGCAGGCGCTGCCCGCGCTGCGGCTGGCCTTCACCTTTTTCACGCCGCGCGAAAAGCACTACCTGGCACGGACGCTGCTTGACGCTCACGATCAAACGGAGACCAATGTGTTAGCTGATTTAGAAGTCGATACCGTCACGGCGACTCGCGCGCTGGCGCTGGAGTCCTGGCTGCTCGGCGAGCTGCGCCGCTACGGCATTCGCGGAGGTGCGCGATGAACGAGCAGCAGCGGATGCTTCGCTGGCGGCTGGTGCTGGGCGGCGCGGATGATCTGCTCGGCGCGCCCGGTGCCGAGTGGCAGGAGCGCGACGCGGCCCTGGCGTTCTTGTACGATCGCGAGTACGGCGCGGGACGCAACGTGCGTATGGGTGGTCCCGGCTCGCTCGATCCGTCGCAGCTGGCGGTGCCGGACTGGATCAACGCCGTGCATGAGCTGTTTCCGCGCCGCACGATCGAGCGCCTGGAAAAAGACGCGCTTGAGCGCTACCAGCTTGAGGAGATGGTTACCAATCCCGATCTACTGAGCCGCGCGCAGCCCAGCCCGGTGCTGCTCAAGGCCGTGCTGCGCACCAAGCATCTCATGAATCAAGAGGTGCTGGCGATGGCGCGCAACCTGGTGCGCAAGGTCGTTCAAGATCTGATCGAGCGATTGGCGCGTGAGATTCGCTCGCCGTTTACCGGCACCGTGGATCGGCGACGACGCTCGCTGCTGCGCGTGGCCAAAAACTTCGACGCGCGCACCACGATTCGCCGCAACCTTGCCAACTACGATCCGGCCTCGCGACGGATGTATATTCGCCAGCCGGTCTTTTTCTCGCGCGTGCGCCGGCAAAGCGATCGCTGGCAGCTGATCATCCTGGTCGATGAGTCCGGCAGTATGCTCGACAGCGTGATCCACGCGGCGATCACGGCGGCGATCTTCTGGGGCATCAAAAGTTTGCGCACGCACCTGGTGCTCTTCGATACCTCGATCGTGGATGTGACCGACCAGTGCACCGATCCCGTGGAAACGCTGATGAAAGTGCAGCTCGGCGGCGGCACCGATATCGGCCAGGCGGTGAGCTACGCGGCTTCGCTGGTGGACAATCCGCGCCGCACGATCGTCGTGCTGATCTCCGATTTCTACGAGGGCGCGCCGATCCAGCGGCTGTACAGTGCCGCTAAGGGACTGCTTGATAGCGGCGTGACGCTGCTGGGCCTGGCTGCGCTGGATCAGGATGCGCGTCCAACCTACGATCGCCAGGTGGCCGCGCATTTAGTGTCGATGGGCGCGCACGTTGCCGCGATGACGCCCGGTGAGCTGGCCGATTGGGTCGCTCAGAAAGTGCTGTAAGCTATGCGTCAGGATTTATTAGCGCTCACCGCCGACGATCTGGTTCTGTTGGCCAACCGTGGTCTGGTCAAGCGCGCCCAGCAGGAGGTGCAGTCGGCGGAGCTCACCTGTACGATCGATGAGGACGCGCAGGGTACCGTCACCATCGCCTGGTCGGATGCGATCGAGTGCGTGCTGCCCGGCGGCAAACATGTCCGCGAAGCGCGCTGCTCGTGTCCCGCCGGCTCGATCTGCCGCCATATTCTGCGCTCGGTGCTGGCCTACCAGCAGGCCGCAACGCAGAGCGCGTCGGATGAGACCAGCCCGGCAGCGCCGCCAGCGCCGTGGAATCCCGGCAGCATCTCCGACGAGGAGCTGTCCCGCGCGCTTTCACGCACGATGCTCACCTGGGCCAAACGGCAACTTGACGAGCCGCAGGTGGTCGAGCTGGTATGCAGTGTCAAGCCGACGGCGTTTTTGCACACGCTCAACTGCATGGTGCGCTTTCTGGTGCCCGGCGATCCGCGCTACACGCACTGCGACTGCGCCGAGGAAGCGCCCTGCCGCCATGTCGCGCTGGCCGTGTGGGCCTTTCGACAGCTTCAGCCCGAGCAGAGCAGCGGCCTGATCGAGTTTGGCGCGCAGCAGGCGGCGGTGCCCACGACGATGCTTGACGAGATCGAGCGCGACCTGCGCGACCTGGTTGGGCTGGGCATGGCCGGCGCGCCCCAGGCGCTGATCGAGCGGCTGCGCCGTCAAGAAGAGCGCTGCCGCCAGGAAGGTCTGGTCTGGCCCGCCGAGATTCTGGCCGAGATCGTCCAGCAGCACACGGCCTACACCAGCCACGACGCCCGCTTTGGGCCTGCTATTCTCTCGTCGCTGATCGGCGAGCTGTGCGTGCGCTCCGATGCGATCCGTGGCAATACGGGCGCGGTGCCGCAGATCTTTATCCGTGGTGCCGCCGCCGACACCAAAACCGCGATGGGCACCGCGCGGCTGATCGGCCTGGGCTGCGGCGTGAAAGTGCGGCGCGGCGGTACCGAGCTGACGGCGTATCTGCAAGACAGCACCTCAGGCACGCTGGTCGCGATCTCACGCGAGGTTTCCGCCGAGACGGCGGCGACGTCACGCTTTGCCCGTTTGGCGCAATTCCCGATCACGGCTGGCGCGGGCGTCGCGGCGCTAGGCTCCGGACAGGCGCTGATCAAAGGTGGCCAGCGTCTGCCGAACGCGCGCTTTCTCCCGGCGCGCGCCAAAGTCAATGTCAATCCGCAGATGTACGCCTGGGAATCGCTGCGTCCGCCGCTGCTGGCCGAGGATTTCGCGGAGCTGGATGCGCGCATTGCCGCCCAGCCGCCTGCTGCGCTGCGTCCGCGCCGGCTCACCGATCGGCTGTACGTTTGCGCCGTGGCAGGCGCGCGCGATGCCGTCTTCTCCGAGGTCGATCAGGAGGTTCGCGCGGTGCTGGTCGATCCACAGGGCGGCCAGGCGATCCTCATCCATCCGTACACGGCCCAGGGCGCGAGCGGCGCAGAGGCGCTGCTGTCGCTGCTGCGCAGCCGGCCCGAGAGTTTGCGCTTTGTGGCCGGTCATGTGCGCCGCACGCCCTACGGGCTGGTGATCGCGCCGACTGCCGTGGTATATCAGCAGGGCGAAACGCGGCGCGCGCTGCTGCCGTGGGTCGATCGCGAAGAAGGCAGCGACGAGACAACGGTGGAGCATCCGCCGCAGTCGCCGCAATCCGAGCCGCTGGCTGAGTACTGGACCCAGGTCAACGATGCGCTCGGCGATCTGTTTGTGGTCGGATTGCAGCGCGCAGATGTGCCCGAGGCGCGGCGCTGGCAGGAACTGGCTCGGTTTGGCGCGGCGCTCGGCTTTGCGCGCTCGATCGAGCCCGTGACGCGGCTGGCGGCGGCGCTAGAGCAGAAGGGTGCCACGCTGCACTGGGAGCCGGATCAAAGTGTCGCGGCGGCGCTAGAGCTGGCCTGCCTGACCGAGATGATCAACACGTCGCTGGTTCAGGCGAACGAGGCGGCATAAAGCTGGAGCGCTTAAATGCTACGCGCTCCAATACAGATTGGAGCGCGTAGTAGCATCAGCATGATGAGATTGTTAGATCTGCTGTGATTCCAGGATTGTCGGCGGTTGCGGCGGGCCAAAGCGATTCGGGCCAGGCGTGCCGGCCAGGAAGCCAACTTCAACCGACGCAATAATCCAGCCAAGGATCGGAACCAGCCACATCAAGATCCACCATCCCGACAGATTGCGATCATGCCAGCGCTTGATCTGGAGCATCAGCCCCGGCCAGATCAGCAGGAGTGCCGCCAGGTCGCTAACATTGCCTTGCGCGCTCAGCAGAATATCCAGCTGATCGGCGACGAGACCAATAAAGATGAAAACGAGCACGCCCTGAAGCCAGAAGGTGCGCCGCGTGATCCGGCCTTTTGGCAGTAGATATAGCTCCACCAGCGTCATAGAACGTTCCTTGCATGGAAAGCTTGTGTACTCAATCAATGCAAAGGAGCGATCGCATATCATTGGCGCTGGTGGGCTGCGCTCCCGGGCTGGTGCTTAGCGATCCTGCGGAATCGCGCCGCGCACAAACGCCGCTAGATCGGCTTTCATCTGCACCAGCGACGGGAAGTGAACATACATCATGTGGCCGGACTCGTAGAAGGCCATGCTGATGTTGTCGCGCAGGCTGCGATCGATGCCCAGGTGATTGAAGGTGTACAGCGTGGCAAAGTAGGGCGTCGCGAAGTCGTAGTAGCCGTTGGCGACAAAGATCTTCAGCCAGGGATTGTTGGTCATGGCCCGGCGCAGCGTTTCGACGACCTCGATGTACTTGCCCT
>JAFAYS010000851.1 GCA_019240175.1 Chloroflexota bacterium
GTTCAACCGTCCGATGAGCTGCTAGAAACCGGGTTCAATCTTGGGATCTATGACTGGCTCTTCAAACCGCCGTCGCTCACGCTCGTGACCGCCGCACTGGATCGCGCTAGCGAGCGTCGCCGACTGCGCAGACAGGCGCAAGAAGGCGCAGCCGCGACCAACGAGCGCAACGACACGCGCCACGAGATCAATAATCAGCTGGCCGGCATCATCGGCCTGGTGCAGCTGCATCTCACAGGCCCTGAGCTGAACAGCGAGGTCGATCAAGATCTGCGGCTGGTACTGGATCACGCCAAACGTCTGCGAGAACTCCTACGCGCCAAGCGCTAGCCTGAAACGGGAGCGGCGGGGCATGATCTGTCCCGCTTGCTCTGCGCAGTCGGCAGACATGGTACTATACCCTCGCTATGCGACGACCAACGAATCCTCAGCTTCCGTATCCTGAGCTTAACGACGAGCAGCGCCGGGCGGTGATCGCGCCGGTCGGGCCGGTGCTGGTGCGCGCCGGAGCCGGCAGCGGCAAGACGCGCGTGCTCACGCTGCGTATTCATCATCTGATCGCGACCCAGAGCGTTGCGCCCAAGACGATCCTGGCCGTGACCTTCACCAACAAGGCCGCCACCGAGCTGCGCGGGCGGCTGCGCGAGCTGCTCAAAGAGCGCAGTCGCGGCCTGACGACCGGCACCTTTCACAGCGTCGGGCTGCGTATTCTGCGCGAGTCGCTGGCGGGTCGGATCAAAGGCTACACCAAAGATTTCTCGATCTACGGCGAGGAAGAGCAGCGCCAGCTGGCCCAGACCGCGCTCGAATCCTGGCGCGGACGGCCACCCGTGATGCTTGAGCCGGAGCAGGTGATCAGCCGCATCTCGCGGCTCAAAAGCCGCATGCTTACACCACAGCTGGCGCAGCGCGTGGCCGGCGGCGATCAGCAGGCGGCCTATGTCGCCGGCTTGTACGACAGCTACCAGCGCAGCCTGCGCAAGCACAACGCGATCGACTTTGACGACTGCATCTTACTGCCCTACCGCCTACTCAGCGACGATCCCGACCTGCTAGCCGACTACCAGGCGCGCTGGCAGCATGTGCTGGTCGACGAGTACCAGGACACCGACCGCGCGCAGCATGGCCTGGTCACGATGCTGACGATGACGCAGCCGCGCTCGCTCTTCGTAGTGGGCGACGCGCAGCAGAGCATCTACGGCTTTCGCAACGCCGACCACACGATCATCACCCAGTTCAACCAGGATTTTCCCGACGCGCATATCGTCGAGCTGGTGACGAACTACCGCTCACGCCAGCAGGTGCTCGACGCCGCCCACGCCGTAATCCGCCATGCCGCCGCGATCCATGTGCTGCCGCTGCGCGCCGCTCAGGGTCCCGGTCTGCCTGGGAGCGTGATCAAAATCCATGAGCTGAAGGATGGCCGCGAAGAGGCCGAGTGGGTGGCGCGTCGCATCGCCGAGCTGATGGGCACGGGCCGGCGGCCACGCGAGCTTGCGGTGCTGTTCCGGACACGACACATGAGCCGAGGATTGGAGCAGGCGCTGCGTCACGCGCGCATTCCTTACGCTATTCGTGGTAACGCCGGCTTCTACGATCGGCGGGTGGTGCGCGATCTGCTGGCCTATCTGCGCACGATCGCCAATCCTGCCGATAGCCTGTCGCTGGCACGGATCGTCAATTTGCCGACGCGTGGTCTGGGCGGCGTGACCATGGAGCAGTTCACCAGCAACGCGGCGGAGCATGGCCTGGCTCCCGGCGCGGCGCTTTTCGATGCGCGCTGCTACGCTGGTCTCAAGCCCAACGCGGCCACCGCTTTGCGCACATTCGCGCAGATGCTCGGCGGCTGGCGGCAAAAAGCCGAGCGCGGCTATCCTCCGTCCAACCTGATCGCGGATGTGCTGGCGCAGAGCGGCTATGACCGCTGGATCAAAACCACGCTGCCTGAGGCCGATCGGCCCGACGCGCTGAGTCACGTGCAGGAGCTGCAAACCGCCGCCGAAGAGCACGACTCGCTCTCGTCGTTCCTGCAAGAGATCGCGCTGATGACGGCGGTGGAAGACAAAGAGGACGAGCGCGATGCCGTACAGCTATTGACGGTTCACGCCGCCAAAGGCCTGGAATGGCCGATCGTGTTTATCACCGGGCTGGAAGAAGGCACGCTGCCGCATGAGCGCGCTTTTGCCGAGACGGGCGGCGTCGAAGAAGAGCGGCGACTATGTTATGTCGCGCTGACTCGTGCTAAAGAGCAGATCTGGCTTTCGTGGGCCGCCGGACGCCAGCGCGGCCAAACGCTCAAACGCTCGCGCTTCCTGGACGAGATCGTCGCCTATGGTCAGGAGCGCGCCCGTGAGGCGAACAGCGGTCGCAGGTGATGCGGATAGGAATTATTTATTCGCATCCGTAGGGGCGTCATTCATGACGCCCTGTGCAATAATTTCGATCCTCGGGCGTGATAAATCACGCCCCTACAAACAAAACATAGTCATTTCAGATCATACCAAGCAAGTATTCCAGACAATAAAAAACAAAAAGGGCGTAGTGCGATACGCCCTTGTAACCAGCAACGCTTGAATTTCGTTCGCTATGCCGCCGTCAAAGGCACGCCCTGATCGATCGCCTCGCGTAGACTGCGCACATATGCCTCAAGATCTTGGCCTTGCTCAACCACATTCAGCAGCGCCGAGCCAACCACAACCCCGTCGGCGATCTGCGCGACCTGACGCGCGTGCTCAGGTTGTGAGATGCCGAAACCTAACGCCAGCGGAGTCTCGGTTTGCGACCTGACGCGCGACAGAAATGCAGGCAAATCGGTGCGCAGCTCGGAGCGCGCGCCGGTAACGCCCGTCAGCGCGACACAGTAGATAAAGCCCGACGCCTGCTCGATCACATGACCGATGCGCTCCTTGGTTGAGGTCGGCGCAAGCAGCTGGATCAGATCGATGTCGTGCGCCTGGCAGGCCGCGTAGAGCTCGCCGGACTCCTCGGGCGGCAGATCGGGAACGATCAGGCCGTCTAAGCCCGCCGCCTGTGCGTCGGCGCAAAAACGCTCCAGGCCATACTGCAGCATCGGATTCAGGTAGCCCATGAACATCAGCGGCGCATTGACCTCACGCGCACGCAGCTGGCGCACCGTTTCCAGGCAGTACCGCACGTTGACACCATTCTTGAGCGCGCGCTCAGTTGCCCGCTGCACGCTGGGGCCGTCGGCCAGCGGATCGGAGAAGGGCACGCCGAGCTCGACCATATCCGCACCGGCTGCGATCAGGCGCGGCACTAGCTCAAGCGCGGACTCACGCTCGGGAAAGCCGATCGTCAGATACAGAATCAGCGCGCGTCGCTGCGTGGCTGCCAGATGTTCCCAGGTTGAGCGAATTCGTGACATAGACGAATACCTAACGCCATTGCCCAGCAAGCTGCGGAATGTATCGCCGGCTGGCAGATGGCAAGCGAAATCAGGTCAGTTGATCGACGTAAAAGCCCTCGCGCGCATCCGGCAGATGCTTGATGATCACGACGATGCTGACCACCAGCACCGCGATCGTGATGACGACATTCTGCGTCAACCACCAGGTGAGCGGCGCGGTCACCGCCACCCCGATGATCGAGGGCCAGGTCTCGTCTTTGCGCAAGATCAGGAGCGTCACAAAAAAGACCGCAAGGGTTGCCACCAGCAAGCGCCAGTCGATCAGCAGCAGCACGCCCATGCCCGAAGCCAGGCCCTTGCCGCCTGCGCGCCGCAGCCACAGCTTCCAGCCGCCCTCGCGCTGATGCCGTGAGGCAAACATCAGGTATGGCGAGAAACAATGGCCGACCACCGCCGCCGCGCCACACAGCGCCGCCGCCTCCGCGCCCAGCGCCTGCTGGCCGATAAACATCGCCAGCGCTGCTTTTGCCGCATCCAGCAGCGCGACCAGCACGCCCGCCGCAAAGCCAACCGAGCGAATCGTGTTCATCGCGCCGGCGTTGCCGCTGCCGGTCTGCTGCACGTTGATGCCGCGCGCCAGTCTGCCGACCAGCACCGCAAACGGCACAGCGCCGATCAACACGCTAAGGATAAGCAGCAGAAGCAACGTTGGACTGATCATCATTATGCTCTCCATCGATGCGGATCGTTCGGATTGTAGCGAAGAGGCGCAGCCCCGTCAATGGCTGATTTCGATCAGGCAAGCGGCGGCTGGATCTTCCAACCGCCACCTGGACAAACAAACAGCCCCTATCGCCATTGATAGGGGCTGCGAGACCGACTTGTTGAAACTTACGGCGTAACGTTCAGCACGCGCACTTCGCCCGAGCCGATCGTGATGCTGCCGGAGCGGACCAGGACGTTGCCCAGCAGGATACGACCAGCCGCCGGAGCGGTCTTCGCCGTTACCACGCCCGGCACCGTCCAGCTTGCGCCAGCAGCGCGCAGCGCGTCGGCATCCGTCACCGCGACCGTACCGAACTTGGTGTTCTGGAACACGTCGAGGTAATCGTAGGCCGTGTTGCCGCTCGGGACCGAGTAGCCGTCGATGCGGATGGTGTAGGTGCCCGCCGCCGGGTTCGCAACCGTGACCGCCTCTTCCGAGTCGCCGTCCGCCGACTGGCCGAGCACCACGCCCGCCGAGTTCAGCACGAACAGGTCAAGGTCGGAGTTGGCATCCGACGGGTTGCCGATGCGCGCCGACAGCGCGGTCGAGCCGGCGTCAACCGTAACCTGGAACTCCTGCGTGGCACCGTTGGCGATCGACGGGCGATCAACCTTGGCGCTGCCGAGGTTCGAGCCAACCGCGCGGCCCGTGAAGGCACCGAACTGGTTGGTCAGGGTATAGCTGCGACTCACACCAACGTTGGCCTGCGCAGTGTTGATCACATCCGGGTTCGGCGAGATCGTCGCGCCCAGGATCGAGACCGAGAGAGTGAACGGAACGTTCGCGGCATCCGACGTGCGGCGTGCATCAACCGTGACTTCCCAGACGCCCGCCTGCGGGTTCGAGGTGGTGCGGCTAGCGCCATCGCAGCCGGCGGCTGCCGCCGGAATGTAGCAAGCCGTGCTGGCGTTCGAGTCGATGCCGACGCCGTACGGGTGCCAGCGCAGGAAGCGAGCCTGGCCGGTGCCAGCAGCGCCCGAGGGGCCGCTGAAGTCGACCTTGAGGGCAGGAGTGCCGGTCGGGACGCGGAAGAAGTAGCTCAGCGTCTGGTTGCGGCCAACCGTGCCGGTCTTGACGACGGTGTAGTTGTTCGCGGCGCTGAACTGATCCGCCACAATCACGACGTTCATGGTCTGGTAGTCGATACCGACCGTCGCCGCATTGTCGAGGTTCAGGATTGCCGAGTGGACGCCCACGCTCGACGGGTTGACGTTGACCGTCACCTGCACCGGCGTGTTCAGCGGCAGCGAAACCGAGCTTGGACCACTGAAGGTGCCGTCGTTGCCGACCCAGCTCAGGTTATAGGTAATCGCGCCCGCCTGGCCCTTGGTGCGGGTGAAGGTGTAGGTGCGGGTGTAGCTCTGGCCCAGCACAACGCCTTCGCGGTCATGGATGCCCTGACCGAAGCCAGGCGTAGCCAGCAGGCCGCTCAGCAGCGTGTTCACCGCAACCGACGAGGTGATCTCGGTGGTCTTGATGTTAGCCTTGATCAGGTTCCAGGCCGCCGGCACATTGATCAGACCGTTACCCTGCTCGTAGACCTGGTAGCGGTTGGTGTCGATCAGCCGGGTCGACGAGATCATCGCCTGGCGCAGCTGCGCCGTCTTCAGATCAATGTTGGCCTTCTTAGCCGCGCCGACGAGCAGGGCCGCCGCGCCAGCAGCCTGCGGGGCCGCCATCGAGGTGCCGTTGAACATCGCGTAGCCCGCGGGCAGCGCATAGGTTCCAGCCGCCGGGCCGCCGGGCTGCCAGGTCGGGATCGTCGAGACCGCCGAGCCAGGAGCGATGATGTTGGGCTTGAAGCCGCCATCTTCGCGCGGGCCGGTCGAGCTGTAGTAGTGCAGGTTATCGGCGTACTCCGAGTCGGAGCCGTAGTTCTTCTGCCAGGTGTCCTTGGTGATGTACGAGCCGACGCTGACCACCTTGCCGGCAACCGAAGGATCGCCGATGGTGTTGAGGCCAGGGCCGCTGTTGCCAGCCGAGATGAACATCTGAACGTTGTACTTCTCGATCAGGCGATCGTACAGCTCAGCGCGGGCGTTGTTGCCGTCGTTGAGCGAGGGCAGGCCACCGATCGACATGTTGATCACGTCGACGCCGCCCTTCTTGGCCAGCCAGGTCATGCCCTCGACCAGCGCGTGCGCCGTGCAGCCGCTGACGAAGAGACACACGCGGACCGAGACCAGCTTGGCGCCAGGAGCCGCGCCCGTCATCGCGCCGCCGAACATGCCGTTCGCCGCAACGATACCGGCAACGTGCGAGCCGTGCGCGCCCGAGACGATACCGATGTTGACGAACTTGTTCTTGCCGTCGGTCTGAACCACGAACGGCATCGACTCGCGGATGTCGGTCGCCGGGTTATCGGTGCCGAAAGTGCCGATATCGTAGTTCACGGCATAGTCGGTCATCGCCTTCTCGTCGGCGAAGCTGTTGTTCTGGTTGGTGTCGACGTACACCTTGTTGGTGTCGGTGTTCCACAGCACAGCAAAGATGCCGTTGCTGCCCGCCGGGTTGCCGTCACGGTTGACGTCATTGCCCACCTCGCCGCCGAGGTTTGGATCACGCTCGTTGAAGAGAGCGATGCGGTAGGACGCATTCGACGGAGCGGTGTAGGTCACGCTGTTATAGGTGAAGGTCTTGCCGCTCACCTTAGTCTGCATGCTGAGCCACGTCGGGTCGGCGTCGTCGGTCGGGTGCGTGTAGGTCACCCAGTTGACGATCTTGCGCGCGCCGGTGGTGGTGGTGCTGAGCGCCGGGTGGCCCAGATCGATGCCGGTATCCATGATACCAACCGTCACACCGCGACCGTCCCAGTTCGCGTTTGAGTTCGTGAACTGTGCCGCACCGGTATCGCCAATCGGCATATACCCGTTGATCTTTGGCGTGCTCGCGCTCGGCGGGGTCTGAGGCGTGGCAGGAGCCGCACCATCAGGACGCGGATCGTAGAGCGGAATGATCTCGTCGACATCCAGCGCCTGAACGCCGCTCAGCTGCACGGCAGCCTCGGCCTTGTCGATCGGCACCTCAGCGCGGACATAGCTGATGTCGATGTCGCTGACTTCGACGCTGCCGCCAAGGCTTTGAATGCCGCTGGCAACGGTTGCTTCAGCGCCCGTCTCGGCAGCAATCAGCACCGTAACCGAAGATTTGCCTTCGGCGCGGGCCTGATCAATCAATGCGCGATCATGCTTGGAAAGCTCGTCCTTCTTCACCTGTTGCGCCGGAGCAGCGCCAGCGGGAAGGATCAACGACACGGCGAGAACGCCAGCGGT
>JAFAYS010001027.1 GCA_019240175.1 Chloroflexota bacterium
CCTCGTCTGCTGTAGGCGACAGCAGCACACAGGGCAGATCGAGATCGCGGGGTGGGGCAATGCGCTGGTATGGCTCCGGCTCGGCAGCATGCTGATCATACTCGAAGGAGGTGCGTAGCACTTCATGTCGCGCGATGATTGTGCTGAGGCTGCGTGCCAATGCCTCGCGATCGAGCGTGCCCAGCAGGCGAACCGCAAACGGCATCGCATACAGATCGCCGCTGGGCTGTAGCTGATCCAGGAACCACAGGCGCTGCTGCGCATACGACAGCGGCAGCGGGCGACCATCGCGCGGCACCCGGACCAGCGCCGGCGAAGCAGCGGCTTGCTGCGCGGTAATCTGCTGGGCCAGGGCGGCGACGGTGGGCGCTTCAAAGAGCACGCGCAGCGGCAGATCGACATCCAGCACCTGGCGCAGCCGCGACACGACCTGCGTGGCTAGCAGCGAGTGCCCACCAAGTGTGAAGAAGTTGTCGTGGATGCCAACGCGCTCGCGACCCAGCACCTGCGCCCACACACTCGCGATCAGCGTTTCTGTCGGCGTGCGCGGCTCGTCCACCACCAGCGCGTCGGCGCGATCCTGCTCCGGTACCGGCAGCGCTTTGCGATCGACTTTGCCGTTCGGCGTCAGCGGCAGCGCGTCCAGCAGCACGAACGCACTCGGCACCATGTACTCCGGCAGCTTCGCCCGCAGCCCGCTCGTCAGACGTGCGACGAGGCCCTCACCCCCGCCCCCTGCCCCGAACGTCGGCGGGCTTCCGCCTCCGTTGCGACAGGAGAGGGGCGTAGCGGTAGTGCCTTGTGCTCTGTGCTCTGTGCTCTGTTCTTGTTTCGTTCTAGGTTCTTGGTTCTTGGTTCTTGGTTCTTCCGTCACGTACGCCACCAGCCGCTGGTCGCCGGGCCGATCTTCGCGCACCAGCACCACGGCGTCACGTACGTCCGGCTGCTGCCGCAGCACACTCTCGATCTCGCCCAGCTCAATACGATAGCCGCGCAGCTTCACCTGCGCATCCGCCCGCCCCAGGAACTCCAACGTCCCATCAACGCGGTAACGCACCACATCGCCCGTCCGGTACAGCCGCGCCCCCGCCGTCGTGGCAAAGGCATCGGGAATGAAACGCTCGGCGGTCAGATCTGGGCGTTTGAGATAGCCGCGCGCCAGGCCATCGCCGCCGATGTACAGTTCGCCCGGCACGCCCAGCGGCACGCTGCGCTGCTGCCCGTCCAGCACGTACAGCTGCGTGTTGGCGATCGGGCGGCCCAGCGTCACGCGTCCATCCTCCCTCCGCACGCGCGTCGCCGCCGACCACACTGTGGTCTCGGTCGGGCCGTACAGGTTCCACAGCGCATCCACGCGCGACAGCAGCGCCTGCGCCAGATCCCACGGCAGCGCCTCGCCGCCACACAACGCACGTACGCCCGGCGTGCCCGCCCAGCCCGCCGCCAGCAGCAGCCGCCAGGTCGCCGGCGTCGCTTGCAGCACCGTCGCGCCGCTCGTGTGCAGCAGCGCCGCCAGCCGCCCGCCATCGATCGCCGTCTCACGATCCACCAGCACCAGCCGCGCGCCGACCAGCAGCGGCAGCCACAGTTCCAGCCCGGCGATGTCGAACGCGATCGTTGTCACCGCCAGCAGCACGTCATCGGCGGTCAGGCCCGGCTCGCGCTGCATCGCGTGGAGGAAGTTGAGCAGCGCCTGCTGCGCGATCTGCACGCCTTTGGGCCGTCCGGTCGAGCCCGACGTGTAGAGCACATACGCTAGATTTGAGGATGAAACCGAGGTGGGTGGCGCGGTCGTGGGCTGCGCGGCAATCTGTGCCGCATCGCGATCCAGGCACAGTGTGACGCCGCCATGGGCTGGCAGCTGGGGCAGCAGCGCGGTCTCGGTGATGAGCACGGCGGCCTCGGCATCGTCCAGGACGTACTGGATGCGCTCCGCCGGGTAGCTCGGGTCGAGCGGCACGTAGCAGCCGCCTGCCGTCATGATCGCCAGTAGCGCCACCACCAGATCTGCCGACCGCTCCACGCACACCCCGACGCGCGTCTCCGGACCCACGCCCAGCGCTCGGAGCTGCCACGCCAGCTGGTTCGCCCGCGTGTGCAGCACGCCATACGTCAACGCCTGCGCCCCACACGTCACCGCGATCGCCTCCGGCGTGCGGGCCGCCTGCTCTGCGATCAGCTCGTGGAGACACTGCTCGTCGGGATACGGCTGCGCTGTATCGTTTAAGGAGCGCAGGATCGTGTGCTGCTCGGCTTCGGTTAGCAGCGGCAGCGCGCCGATTGCTTGCTCGGGAGTTGAAACGATCGCCGCCAGCAGCGTTTGGAAATACTCGATCAGCCGCGTGATGGTTTCGTCCGCGAAGAGATCGGTGCGGTACTCGAAGATGCCGCGCAGCCCTTCCGGCGTTTCGATCATAATCAGCGTCAGATCGAACTTGGCGGTGTGATTCTCCGCGCCCATCGTTTCAAATGTCAGCCCCGGCAGCGCGATCGTTGAGCGCGGGGTGTTTTGCAGGATAAACATGACCTGGAACAAGGGCGAGCGGCTGAGATCGCGCGTGGGCTGCACATGGTCCACCACCAACTCGAACGGCACGTCCTGATGCGCATACGCGTCCAAGGCCGTCGCGCGCACCCGCGCCACCAGCTCCGCAAAGTTACACCCAGAGGTTACCCGGCCACTGAGATCCGTCCGCAGCACCAAGGTATTGACGAAGAAGCCGATCAGGCTCTCGAACTCCGGTCGGGTGCGACCCGCGATCGGTGTGCCGACCGCGATGTCGGCCTGGCCACTGTAGCGATAGAGCAGCACATCGAACGCTGCCAGCAAGGTCATAAACAGCGTCGCGCCCAGCTGCTGGCTTAAGCGCTGAAGCTCAGTAGTCAGCACTGGCGACAGCTCGAACGTCCGATGTGCGCCATGATAGGTCAGCACCGGCGGACGCGGATAGTCGGTAGGCAGATCCAGCGGCGGAACGCCTGCCAGCTGCTGACGCCAGTACCCGATCTGACGCTCCAACACCTCGCCCTGAAGCCAGGCACGCTGCCACAGCGCATAGTCAGTGTATTGCAGCGGCAGATCGCCGAGCGGCATAGGCTCATGCTGGGCAAAACTGCGATACAGCGTGGTCAGCTCGCGCAGCAGCACGCCCTGCGACCAGCCATCGGACACAATATGATGCAGAGTCAGCATCAAAATGTGATCGAGCGGGCTCAGACGCATAAGCTGAGCGCGGATCAGCGGCCCCTGCCGCAGATCAAAGGGTTGCTGTAGCTCGGCGCGTACCAGCCGCTCGATCGTCTGCGGCTCGTGGCTGGACGACTCAGGCGTATCAACCAGATCCAGGGCGAGATCGAGCTGTGGCATTACCACTTGCACCGGCTGATCGTCTTGTTCGGCGAACGTGGTGCGCAGCGATGCGTGGCGCTGAACGATCGTCGTGATGCTTTGGCGCAGTGCCTGAATATCGATCGTTCCATGCAGCCGCACGATCAGCGGTAGATGATAGGCTGCGCTATTGGGCTGCAGCTGATCCAGGAACCACAGGCGCTGCTGCGCGAACGACAGCGGCGCGATCGTGGCCTCGCTCGGGACAATACGAGCGGCGCGATCGATTGCACCAGCGCTCGTGTCGCTCTGCAATTTGGCAACCTGCTGGGCCAGGGCGGCGACGGTGGGCGCTTCGAAGAGCACGCGCAGCGGCAGATCGACATCCAGCACCTGGCGCAGCCGCGACACGACCTGCGTGGCTAGCAGCGAGTGCCCACCCAGCGTGAAGAAGTTGTCGTGGATGCCAACGCGCTCGCGACCCAGCACCTGCGCCCACACACTCGCGATCAGCGCTTCCGTCGGCGTGCGCGGCTCGTCCACCACCGCCAGCACCTCGACGCGATCTTGCTCCGGTGCCGGCAGCGCTTTGCGATCGACTTTGCCGTTCGGCGTCAGCGGCAGCACGTCCAGCACCACAAACGCCGACGGCACCATGTACTCCGGCAGCTTCGCGCGCAGCCCGCTCGTCAGACGTGCGACGAGGCCCTCACCCCCGCCCCCTGCCCCGAACGTCGGCGGGCTTCCGCCTCCGTTGCGACAGGAGAGGGGCGTAGCGGTAGT
>JAFAYS010001186.1 GCA_019240175.1 Chloroflexota bacterium
GCCAAGCAACGTATAAATGGAGGCCAGGTTGCCGCCATCTTGGAGTAATTCCAGCAGCAGCTCATTCAACGGCATGCTGCCCCAGCTTACAGCTCGGCGAATCAAATAAGGCGTCGGGCTGTGGGGTTCGATCGTGGTAAGGTAGTCGGCGATCAGCGCCAGCAGCTGGTAGGCTTCGGTGCGGCTGTGGATCTGGATCTCGCCAGTGATGTAGGAACCTCCTCCCTGGGCGGCCCCAGGCTGTGCAACCAGCGCGGCTGGGCCGTCGCTCCGTTTGGATCGATTCGGGGAAAGCATCTGCCGAATATTGACCAGCATGCCTTTGTTCTGGGCTTTGTCAGGCTCAGACGCGAAGATCGCCGAGCCGCCGTTGCGCTCCGCCAGCGCGCCCGTCAGCAGCTGCCGAATATTGACCAGCACGTTTTTGAACTGCGTCAGGCTCGGGCTTTGATCGGCGCACTTAACGCGCAGCAGCGTTTCAAGCTCGTCGAGCGCGTCAAGCGCATCATTGGTCTGCTCCAACAGGCCCACGCACAGCGCCGTCGACGTCAGCTCCAGGCTTTCGCGAAACTTGGCTTTGGTCACCTGCTGCTCGGTCTCGGCCACGCGCAGCAGACTAGGATATTTCTTGGCCTGCTGCTCAAGGTGCAGCGCGTGCTCCCAGTCGAGCCAGGTGTAAGCCACGGCATCGTTGGTCTCGGGCTGCGTGATCGGGATCTGCTTGAGGGTCAGAAACAGCCGCTCGTTGATCCACACAATCGGCGCGGTGCGCGCGTCGACGTTGCTGGCGGCCAGCTCGGGATACAGCGTGGGCCAAAAATGCTCGCACAGATTGACGATCAGGATCAGCCCATCGCGGACGCCGGCCATGCCATACAGATGCAGCCAGGCTTCCAGCAGCCAGGCCGCCAGCTGAAGATCTTTGGTGCGCGTGGCCAGCGCCTCCAAACACAGCGCGCTGACGGCATACCAATCGGCGCGCTTCAGCTCGCGCTGCCAGACGCCCTGCGACAAGCTCGGATCGTCTTCGCGCCGGGCCTCCTTGATCCGATCGTAGGTTTCGTCGTAGCGCAGCGACTCGCCGGACGGCTGCTCAGGCGCGATCGGCTGTAGCAGCGTCTCGATCTCAATCGGCCAGGTGTCGATCTCGTGCATCATTTATTCCTTGATGGCGCGGCCAGCGTGACGGCTAGGAGCCAGACTCATGATTGTCGATCTGAGCGTCGAGAAACGCGTAGAGCGCCTCGCGACTGGCAAAGTGGTGAACGGCATCGCGGCGTGTATCGACGACGGCGGCGCGCCACGGAACACTGGCGTTGGTGCGCCAGAAGCGAATCATGTACGACTGATAGTTGCCCGATGGTCGCCAGCCTAGCTGCGGCTGGCCAGGAGCCCACCGATGATCGCGTCTGCTCCAATAGCTTTTTGCAGCCAGCCAGATTTGTCCAAACACGCCCATGCACTGCTCCTTCGCTCACCATAACGCTGGCCTTTGCTTCCCGTGGATGTACGCTGATCGCGGGGATGCGGCGAAGCTTACCGGCACAGCGCTTACATCGCGCTTACATCAGCGCTTACACGACGCTGACATCGCCGCCGAAACAGCGCTAACACCCGCGTCTGCGCCGCACGCCCGATCCCGCAGGTAGGACTTTTTGCTGCCCGGTCCTACTGCTGAACAGGACGATCGGCCTTGATCTGGGGCCGATGCGGCGGATTTATACCGGTGAGGCACGTCGCTTATGTAGCTAATGTAGCCCGCCCCAAATAGACCAGGTGTCTTATCAACAGATGGGATAGTCCATGCTACAACTAAACTCTCACAGCAACCAAATGGAAACCCAGCCATGAACGACCCTCTACGGATGAGCTTGCTCGGTCCTGTCGTCGTCACGCAGGCGCAGCAGGAGGTAACCGGCTTTCGCAGCCGCAAAGCCCTGGCGCTGTTGATCTACCTGGCCTGTACCAATGGCTCGCAGCGGCGCGAAGCGCTAGCGGATTTGCTGTGGGGCGATTGTTCACAGCAGCAGGCGCTCTCGAACCTGCGTACGGCGCTGGTCCACCTCCGCGACCGTGTCGGCGATTGCCTCCACAGCAGCCACGGTCATCTTGCGCTGAATCCACAGCTGCCCTGCTGGGTCGATGCGGTTGAGCTACAGCGGCAGCTGGCAACGCTGCTGGTCCAATCCACGCCGCTTACTCATACCACCGCCGAGCAGCTTGAGCAGGCGCTGCATCTGTACCAGGGCGATTTTCTGGCGGGGTTTCAGCTTCAGAACGCGCCGTATTTCGAGGAGTGGGCGCTTGTCGAAGGGGAGCGGCTGCGCCGCATGGTGATCGAGGGCTATCAGCGGCTGGTCGCCTGGTATCTGACGCAGGGCGAATACAAGGCCGGGCTGCGCAGCGTCGATCGCTGGCTGGCGCTGGATCGACTCGACGAGGTCGGGCATATGCAGCGGATCTGCCTGCTGGTCGCCGACAACCAGCGCGCGGCGGCGCTGGCGCAGTACGAGACCTGCCGGCGCATTCTTCAAGATGAGCTGGGCGTCGCGCCCGCCGAGCAAACAGTGCTTTTACAGGAGCAGATTCGCGCCGGCCAATGGGCACCACAGCAGCCAAGCACGAGTCGGATCACCGCCACGC
>JAFAYS010000157.1 GCA_019240175.1 Chloroflexota bacterium
GATGTTGCAGGTAGGCGCGCGCTTCTTGTGGGCTTTTGATCGCATAGTGCTTTGATGTTGCGCTATAGCCCAGACCCTCGATCTGCGGGAAGATAAACCACATCCAGTGCGAGCGCTTGCGTCCGCCGCGTAGCTCCGCGAGCACATCACGATATATTCGCTCCTGCGCGCTGGTAAAGCGCTGCAATTCGAAGGGATCGGGCGGTTCGAGCGGATCGTTGGCTGCCGGCATAGTCTGTCTCCTGTCTCACTGTGTGTACCTGGCGCATATGATAGCGCGAGTACGCAAGCAGGCGAAACGTCTCGTCCAGGCGGATACATCTTTGGTTTGAGGTGATAGCTGGGTGATATGCTATACTCGCCTCACGATCGCGTACGCCACCTCAGCGCGATCAGTGTACCGCTCACGTTATCAAGGAGACGAGGCGCATGGCCGCACCGACAGCCCGCATCGAAGTGGCTCGTGACACCTACTTCGGAACCACCATCGAAGATCCGTATCGCTGGATGGAGGACTGGACGTCGGATGAGGCGCGCACCTGGCTTGCCGAGCAGATGGCCTACACGCGGGAAGTGCTGGCTGCGCTGCCCGAGCGTGATGCGCTGCTGGCGCGGATCAGCGAGCTCGGCGGCACCACGCCCGAGCTGATCGAGCTGCGCATGGCCGGTGGACGCTACTTCTACCTGCGCCGCGATCCTGGCACCGATCTGGCCAGGCTGGTTGTGCGGCTGGCACCCGACGCTGCCGAGCGCGTGCTGGTCGATCCGGCTTTGATGGTCAGCGCGGGTCATATGTCGATCGACTGGTACGTGCCCTCGCGGGATGGTCGGCGTGTGGCCTATGGTGTCTCCGAGGGCGGCTCCGAGAACAGCACGCTCTACCTGCTGGATGTCGATACCGGCGAGCCGCTGCCCGATACGATCGGCCGTGTCCACTTTCAGTTTGTGAGCTGGCTGGAAGACGATCGATCTTTCGTCTATCATCGCTATCCCGACCCGCCCGCCGACACGCCGCCCGCCGAGCGTCGCTACGATACGCGCTCGTTTCTGCACCGCCTGGGCGACGATCCGGATCAGGATCTGCCGGTCTTTGCGCGTGGCCTCAACGCGCGCGTGCCGATGAGTCCGGTGGATCGGCCTTTCGTGATCATTCCGGGCAACAGCGACTGGATGATCGGTGTGGTCTCGCATAGCGCGCTAGCTTTTGATGAGTGGAGCGACTGCACGTTCTATGTCGCGCCGCGCGCCGCCCTGGCCGAGCCGGCGACCTGTCCCTGGACCCGCGTGGCGGCAGTCGAGGACGGCGTGCGTAACTTCGCGATCGACGGCGATACACTCTACCTGGTCACACGTCGCACCGCGCCGCGCTACGAGGTGCTGGCGCTCGCACTGCCCAACACCGATCTGGCGAATGCGCGGGTCGTCGTGCCGGAAAGCCAGTCCGTGATCGAAAATGTGTGCGTGGCGGGCGGTTATCTGTTTACGCGTGAGCTGGATGCCGGCATTGGGCGACTGCGGCGGGTGGCGCTGGCGGGCGGCGAGCCGGAAGCAGTGGCGCTGCCGTTCGATGGCACGATCGTCACGTGGGCCAGCCAGCCGGAAAGCACGGATCTCATGCTGTACATGACCTCCTGGACGATCTCGCCGCGCGCCTACCGCTACGATGTCCGAACTGGATTGGTGGAAGATACCGGCTGGGTGCCGCCCTCGTCGATCGATTTCAGCGATGTTGAAGCTTACGAGGTCCAGGCACCGGCCCAAGACGGCACGCTGATTCCGCTGTCGATCATCCATAAGCGCGGCCTACCACGCGACAACAATCGTCCGACGCTGCTGGTGGCCTATGGCTCGTACGGTCTCTCGTTGCTGGCCTACTTCCGACCCGAGCTGCTGGCCTGGTACGAGCGCGGCGGCATCTGGGCGGTCGCTCATGTGCGTGGCGGCGGCGAGCATGGCGCGGAGTGGCACGAGGCGGGCCGCAAGCTGAACAAAGAGAACACGATTACTGACTTGATCGCCTGTGCCGAGTACTTGATTGCGCAGGGCTACACGCGACCGGAGCGCCTCGCGGGTGAGGGCGGCAGCGCCGGTGGCATTCCCAGCGGCGGCGCGCTCGTGCGACGTCCCGATCTGTGGGCCGTGATGGTGATGCATGTCGCGCTGCTCAATGCTTTGCGCTTTGAGCAAGGCGAGAACGGCCCGATCAATGTGCCCGAGTTTGGCTCGGCCAGCACCGAAGAAGGCTTTCGCGGCCTCCAGATTGTCGACGCGTACTCCAAAGTCGAGGACGGCGTGGCCTATCCGGCGGTGCTGCTGACGGCGGGCTTGAACGATCCGCGCATCGACATCTGGCAGGTGACGAAGATGGTGGCCCGCCTGCAAGCTGCGACAAGCTCCGGTAAGCCCGTGCTGCTGCGGGTGCAGGAAGACGGCGGTCACGGCATGGGCTCGACCAAACATCAGATCGATGCCGAGCTGGCCGATGAGCTGGCTTTGCTTTTGCAACAGTTTAACGCCTAGCTGCTGCTTGATCCATGCTGCGATCAAGTTGGCCTGGAATGTTTCTGCTCGACAAAGGTTTTACGCCTTTGTGGTCATATACTTGCTGTGCTGACGCCCACTGCAAACGTACCATGTTGTTCGGAGGATCTGCTATGTTGCGCCGAACCTTGTTCGTGTTAGCCGTCTTTGCACCGCTGCCGTTGGATGCCGCTGCCTACCGCGATCAGTACCGAGGCTATGCCGCTCATTATCGTCCGGGCTTGATGGAGCGTGTGGCTCAGCGCCGTAACATGCCGCAAACCCCGTGTATGGTTGCAACGCCATATTTTGCGCTGGGTAGCTGGGTGCGCGTTCAAAGCCGCAAGAATGGTCGCACTCTGCGCTGCCGTGTCACAGATGTGCCGCAGCCGCATCATGTGTCAGCGCTGCGCAAGCGCAACATCGTGGTCGAGCTGAACTTTGCCAGTGCTCGCACGCTCTGCAATATTCAGCGCAGCGGCCAGGAGCCGCCGCGCGCCTGCCCTGTGATCCTGCGCCCCTAAATCAGGCACAGTCTTAGAGCGCCATGCAACTCAGTGGAGCCGTAATGTCTGCCGACGTTGCGCTTCCTCGATCCTATCTTTTGCTTCTTGACATACATCTCGTTTCTATGTATACTCAATATAGTACCTGGTGTGGATCAAGGAGCAAGCGATGAGCAGAGACCTTCCGCGTGGTGATGTGCCGACGCTGATTCTGGCGGTGCTGGCCGACGGTCCCGCGCATGGCTACGCGATTGCCCGTGCGATCGAGGAAAGAAGCGGCAATGTGCTCAATCTGCGCGAAGGCTCGTTGTATCCTGCGCTGCGTGTGCTTGAACAACAGCAGCTGGTTGTGAGCCTCTGGGAAGTCCAGGAGCGTGGCCCGGCGCGGCGCATGTACACGCTGACGGACGCGGGACGCGAAGCTTTGAGCCAGCGGATCGACGAGTGGGAAAGCTACGCCACGGCAATCGCTGCGGTGCTCGGAAAGCGGAGGATCAGCTATGGATAATCGACGGCTGGACGACTACATAACCACGCTCGCTCGGCGCTTACAGCGCTTGCCCCAAACGCAGCGCGAGGAAGAGCTACGCGAGGTTCGCCAGCACCTCGAAGCGCTGGTCGCCGGCCACGTGCAGCGCGGCATGAGCGATG
>JAFAYS010000189.1 GCA_019240175.1 Chloroflexota bacterium
GCCGCTGGCGATCAGGTTGACCGTGGTCTCGTGACCGGCGATCAAGAGCAGCATCACCATCGCCAGTAGCTCATCCTCGCTGAGATGATCGCCGGCCTCCTCGGCCTGAATCAGCGCCGTGGTCAGATCGTCGCCCGGCTGTGCGCGCCGCTGCTTGAAGAACTGCCGCAGATAGCGCATAAACAGCCAGACCGCCGGCAGCACTCGCAGCATCTCGCTGCCCGACGAGGCCGAAACGATCGTGCTTGACCAACGATGGAACTTTGCGCGATCACGCGTGGGCACGCCTAGCATCTCGGCGATGATCGTGATCGGCAATGGCAGCGCGTAGTCGTGGATTAAGTCGATGCGGCCACGTCGCCGGGCAGCGTCCAGCAGCTCGTCACAGAGCGACTGGACGCGATCGCGCAGCTGCTCGATCAGACGCGGCGTGAAGGCTTTATGCACCAGGCCGCGCAAACGGCCATGATCCGGCTCGTCAAGATCCAGCATATTGCGCGCAAGCGGCTTCATCATCTCCGGTATCCAGGGCATCTTGGCCTGCTGCTCCGGCGTCATGACCGTAAAGCGATCTTTGGCGAAGCGCTCGTCCTTGAGCACAGCCAGCACATCATTGTAGCGCGTGATCATCCACGCCGACTCGCGCCGCGATATTCGTACCTGGTGGACCGGCGCTGCGGCGCGCAGCTGCGCGTAAAACGGATACGGATTTGCCCGAAACTGCGGGCTGGAAATATTAGGCTGGCTGATCTGTTCCTGAGCTAGTTGCATGATCGTCTCCCTCGGCTGGCTTGATCCCATGCAGGATCAGCGCAGCCAGCGCATCCGGCACCTCGTCCCACCGCGTTTGCAGGAGCGAGTCGCCCATCAACCGCAAAACAAGCACCCCGAGCGTCATGCCGGCGACTGCGCGCAGCATCAGCTGTGGATCGATGCGCTGCTCCGTTTCTGGGCTCGCCCAATGCTGGGCATACTGCTCGGCCACTGCAAAGGTCGGCGCGACAATCTGACGGTAGTAGGTTTCGCGCAATTCCTGGTTGACCAGCACCTCGGAGAGCAAAACATGAAACACGTCGAGGCTGGTAGCGGTTACCTCTTTGAAGCGCTGATTGAGATACATCCGCACGAAATCGGCAACATCCATCTCCGCCGACTGCGCAAAATCAACCTCGCGCTGCTCCGTCGCATTGAGCCGATCGAGCAGACCAAGCAGGAGCGCAGTTTTGCTCTCGAAGTAGTTATAGATCGTTCCATCGGCTACGCCCGCCGCCCTGGCAACATCGCGGATCGTCGCCCGGTGAAAGCCTTTTTCCGCAAAGACCTTGGTCGCAGCATCCAAAATCTGGCTCTTGCGCGCCGACGCTACATACGCTTGCAGTGAGTCGTCCGTCTCTCGTGTCACGCATCCTCCTGAATAGCTATTCACTCCAATGAATGAATACTCATTCACCAAGCATATGCCTCGGGGTCGCGCTTGTCAAGGAGGAAATTTGGGAGCGGGCTAGCAGCGGGGAATAGAGAAGTACAAATGTATTTGTAATCATTTTTAGTGATCACAAACGTCTCATTGACTAATATCCTGAAGGAAAATAGAAATCATATGAGTGCATCAAATCCAAGTGCAAATTCGATTGCTACGCGTACTTGGCGCATCTTCATCGAAGAGATGTGGGTAATAAACGTACCCAAATTCGCTTTCTGCACCGTCTGTAAATTATCAAAATTTGCTGCACAATCGTTGAGCAAGCCATCAGCCGGTGTGAGAATGACCTCCGATGGAATACCACGAATGGTAGATGTGATTGGTGCAATTGTGATGCTGGTTAGATATGGGATCGCCGAGTCGCGCGTTAATATTAAGACAGGTCGTCGCTTGTCGGGTGCGCGAAAAGTGTACCAATACACATCACCCTGATTCATTCTGCTCCCCACTGTTGTTCGTCTGTCCATATATCAAACTCACCTTGTTCGACAGGATGTTGGCTATACCCTTGAGCATGTTGCTGTTCTAGTTTCTGAATATTATGGTGACGCAATGCAGCTTCTAAAGCTTCCCGAATGAAGGCCGAACGTGTAGTGCGTAACTCTAGGATGACACGATCTACTTCGGTGAGCAGCGGCTCATCAATTGTCATTTGGATCGTTTTCATTGTATGTACCTCACATATGTGGATAGTTATGTATAGGATAATCCACATATATGAGGAGATCAAGGTTTTGTCTGAATTATTAATAAGGTGACGCGAAGCATATGTAGTCAACATGCCTTAGCAACATTGCTAAGGCGAAAAACTTGGCTATTGACTCGCTTCACTCAGCTCCAATCACTTCATGCCGCATCGCCTGATCGCGTCGGAGCTGGTCGCAGATGCGGCGCGGCAACTCTTTGATGCAGTGATAGATGCGACTATCCTCGTACAAGCCGCGATCGACAAAATAGCGCACAATTTCGCGCCGCTCCCAGCCGTCCAGAAACAAGCGCAGGATCTCGCCATGCAGCGGATAGCGCGTCTGCCACTGCTCGGCGATCGAGTGCAGCCGCTGGCGCGCTGAGCGAACGCCACCCAAGGCGCGCAACAGCTGCTGGATCTTGGTGACGGACTCCGTCTCGGGCACGGCTTTGCGTGACGATCCCGATTGCGCTGGATAGGGCGTGAGCCAGCGGAGCACCACCGCCACCTCCTCCGGCGTCCAGATGCGCGTCTGCGCTGCCTGAACCACATACAGCACGCGCTGAGCGACAGCTTGCAGCACCTCGATCACACGGATAACTTCCGGCTGCGTTTCGCGATGTGGAACCGGCGCGGGCCGGGTAGCTAGCCGTCGCAGCAGCTGCGAGTCGTCGGATGTGAGCGGCAGATGGATCACACGCTGGCAGCCTGCGATCAACGCCTCGCTATCATTCTCGACGTGATGCTCGACGCTGATGCCGACAAGCCATGCGGGGCGAAGACTGCCGGCGCGCATCTGAGCCGCCACAGCTGCCGCCAGCAACGTGCCGGGCAGCTCAGGAAAGCCGGGATCGTAGCTGGCGACATCCAGCAAGATCAGCGTCGGACGCGGCGGCTGGTCAGTTGCCAGCAAGCGTCGAATCTGCGCGTAGCCCGCAACGAGTGAGCGCGCGATGGTAACGGCAAAGCCTTGCTCGACGAGCGCATCACGCAGATCTACGTGTGCGGTGCTCGTAACAATCAGCAGCGCGCGAGGACGATCAGAGCGCTGGCGGCGCGTCATGCCAGCACCTCGCGCCGTAGTAATACGCCGGCCCAATCTACACTGCGATCCGGCAGGCTTGTCAGATGCTGGGCGGGCCTCATTGCGTCGCCTCGTCGGAAGTAGCCTCCTGCTCTGCCCGCCACTGGCGCAACCGCTCGACGCCAAGCGGCGTGATCTCGAGCACGGTTGGCCAGCCGCGCGGCATCGGTTTGATCGTGAGGAGGCCCTGGCGCTCAAGCGCATGGAGCGCGTTATGCGCAACCGAGGGCGCGCTCATCTTCAGGGCGCGGTAGATAATACGCTGCGAGGGCGAATACTGGTGTGTTTGGATATAGGTGTCGATGTAGTCCAACACTGCCAGGCGGTCATAGCGACGCTGCCGGGAGTCTGAGTGCTTAGATTCTGCGGGCATCAGGCGCGGCCTTTCATCAGGCAGCCGGACGCGTGGAATTGTCGAAGGGTAGTGGACGTGTTACAATCCCCGCCGTAGAGCACCTGCTCTACAAATCCGGCTGTACATTGTGCGCTGGGTTGATCCTGCGCTTGCTCAGGCCGTCAAACCTTATGGGCAAGCGCAGGTTTTTTTATTGTAACGAAATTTGCAGCGCTGTAGCACGTCCAATCCGCTTTTTTTTTGTTTTCTACTAGCCTAGAATTCAAAAAGTCCAGCGTAGCGAATCAGATGAATGGATTTACAACCCTCCACTACGTACCGCTATGCTTTTTTCAGGAATAATCGTTGCGCTCGTTGACTGAGGATAGTGTAGAGGTTGGGAATGGGGACTGTCTATTACCAGAGTGTAATACAATTAACTACAAAAACTCCGCTTAAACCACGGCTTTCGTTCAACCAGGCATCGATCTTAAATACCACGCAAGCGCTTGAGCCGGCTAAATGATACGCAAGTCCTTGGCGATCGCGACAGCATGAACGCGGTTCGTCGCTCCCAGCTTCTCGATGATGCGCTTAACATACTGGCTGACCGTGCCTTCGGATAGCACGAGTTGTTGGGCGATCTGCCAGTAGCCCTGACCAACTGCAACGCCGCGTAGAATCTCGATCTCTTGCCGCGACAGCTTGACTGGCTTATGGGTCTGGCGTGGCCGCGAATCCAGAAACTCGTGCAGGACCGTGGTAGCGACAGGCGGCGACAACACTGTTTCTCCATGATAGGCAGCGACAATTGCCCGCACCAGCTCTTCGCCGCCATACTCTTTGAGCACATAGCCCGTCGCGCCGGCTTGCAGCCCGTCAACAACCAATTCCCGCTCACAGTGGCTGGTCAACAAGATAACCCGGCAGCTGGGATAGCGCTCCCGCAGTATCCGGGTTGTGCTAACGCCGTCCATGCCACGCATCCGAATATCCATCAACACTACATCGGGCTGCACATGCTCGACGAGATCAATTGCGCGCTGGCCATCAGCTGCCTCGCCGACAACCTGTAGATCGTTGGGATAATCCTCAAGCCCAGCGCTGATCGTACGTCGAAAAGTTGGATGATCGTCCACAATCAGGATGCGAATCGCTGTCATTGCTTATCGGCTCCGTTGGAAAGCTAGCTTGAATGTAGTAGCCCTGGCCTGTGCTGCTGTGCTGGAAGCTGCCCCACAGCTGCTCGACGCGCTCTTGCATACCTATCAACCCAAGTGAGGTTGTTGTTCGCTCGTCCTGGCGCTCGCTTGGAAGCGCTTTGCCGTCATCGGCAATGGTTAAGCCAAACGCTGTGCTCTGAAAGTCGAGCGTCACGTTGATACTGGTTGCCTGGTGCGCATGCTTGATCGTATTGGCAACGGCCTCTTGCGTGATTCGGTAGGCGGCAAACGCAAGATCGTCGGGGAGCGCGCGAGCTTGACCAAGTACTACGACATTTAGCGCCATACCGCCCACATCCAGTGCTCTGATCGACTGGTCTAGCGGCTGAATATTGCCGCTACGCAGCGCATGGATGCTCCCGCGCGCGTCACGTAGCGCCAACAGGGTGCGCGCTCGCGCTTCGAGAATCTCCTTGCGGGTAATGACAGAGTTGGCGGTGAGCTGGTCGTGCGCGCGGCTAAGCTTCTGAGCAATGATCGCGAGGTGGTAGTTCAGCACATCGTGCAGCTCCGAGGCCATC
>JAFAYS010000220.1 GCA_019240175.1 Chloroflexota bacterium
CAGGCGATACAAATCATCGCGAGAATACACATACGAGCTGTCGGGCGACTCGTCCACGCCAGTGCTTTGTCGCGATTGAGCCGCCTGCCACGGCAAAACCAGGCCGAGAAACAGCACGAACACCGCAGCTGCCGCGAGAGCAACCCAGCCAGTCGATCGACGATAGAGCCAGGCCGAGAGTTGTGTTGCCATAGACACGTCCTGTCCCGAAATGAAGCGCGATCCGACCGCCGCCGACCGCTCGGCAGGTCTGCTATAATGCGTTCCCGTGCCACATGGTACGCGCCGAGAACGCTTTGATTATAAGCTAGGATCGTGAATGGCAGAGCAGGTAGAACGTGGATCTGGCAATGACGCGATCGTTGTGCGCGGCGCGCGTGAGCATAATCTGAAAAATATCGATCTAGAGATCCCGCGCAATAAGCTGGTCGTGATCACCGGCCTTTCCGGCTCCGGCAAATCCACCCTGGCCTTCGATACAATCTTTGCCGAGGGGCAGCGCCGTTATGTAGAGTCGCTGTCGGCTTACGCGCGGCAGTTTCTGGGCCAACTCAACAAGCCGGACGTCGATCATATCGAGGGCTTGTCGCCGGCGATCGCGATCGACCAAAAGTCGACCACACGCAACCCACGCTCGACCGTCGGCACCGTCACCGAGATCTATGATTATCTGCGCCTGCTCTTTGCGCGCGTCGGCACGCCGCACTGCCCGATCTGCGGACGTGTGATCCAGCAGCAAACGCCACAGCAGATCACCGACACGATCCTGGCGCTGCCTGACGGCACCCGCCTGCTGATCCTGGCACCGCTGGTCGAGCAGAAAAAAGGCGAGCACCAGAAGATCATCGACGATGCGCGCAAGGCCGGTTTTGTGCGCGCGCGCGTGGACGGCACCGTCTACGATCTTGACGAAGATCTGCGCCTGGAAAAGCACAAAGCCCATACCATCGAAATCGTGGTCGATCGCCTGGTGATCCGCCGGCCCCCGATTCCCGTCGCATTGAGCGAGCACCCGGATCGAATTCGCGTCGCCGACTCGGTGGAGACCGCGCTGAAGCAGGGCGGCGGCGTGTTGATCGCCCAAATTGTGGGTGTCGAGGAGGTGCGCTTTTCCGAGCACTACGCCTGCCCGGAGCACGGCGCACTGCCTTACGGCCCGTTCGAGCCGCGCGATTTCTCGTTCAACAATCCACGCGCTGCCTGCCCGACCTGCGGCGGCCTGGGCACCGTTCTAGAGATCGACGCGGATCTGGTGATTCCGGATCGCAGCCAGTCGCTGGCACAGGGCGCGATCGCGCCGTGGTGGCGCACCGGACGCAACGCCCGGCGCTACTTTGAGGAGCTGCTCTCGTCGCTGGGACAGCATTATGGCTTCAGCATGGACACGCCGGTGCGCGACCTGCCGACTGCGATCGTCGAGCTGATCCTCCATGGCTCGGATGGCACATCGCTGCCGCTGCGCTACCATGTGCGGGGCCGCGTACACACCGTCGAAACGCCGTTCGAGGGCGTGCTGCCGTATTTGCGCCGCCGCCTCAGTGAGGCAACCGACGAGTCCAGCAGCGAGCTGTTTACGCAGTACATGAGCCCGCGTGTCTGCGGCACCTGCCACGGCGCGCGCCTGCGCCCCGAGCCGCTGGCGGTCACGATCCGCGACGCCAATATTGCCCAGGCCTCCGCACTGCCGATCAACGAAACGCTCGACTGGTTTGCCGCGCTGGTGGGCAACAGCGACCAAACACCCAATATCCTCACGCCGCGCCAACAAACGATCGCCGAGCCGATTCTACGCGAGGTGCGCGCCCGGCTGCGCTTCCTGCTCGACGTTGGCCTGGATTATCTCACGCTCGATCGGGCGGCAGCCACGCTCTCGGGCGGCGAGGCCCAGCGCATCCGCCTGGCCACCCAGATCGGCTCGGGGCTATCGGGCGTGCTCTACGTGCTGGACGAGCCGAGCATCGGCTTGCACCCACGCGATCATCAGCGTCTGCTCACCACGATCGTCGGGCTGCGCAACCTGGGTAACTCGGTGTTGGTGGTCGAGCACGACGCCGACACCATGCGCGCCGCCGACTGGCTGGTCGATATCGGGCCGGGTGCGGGTGAGCACGGCGGCGAGGTGATCGCCACGGGCACGCCGCAGCAGATCATGGAGCAGCCGCGCTCACTGACCGGCGCGTTTCTCAGCGGACGGCGCGCGATCCCGCTGCCGCGCCAGCGCCGCCCAGGCAACGGCCAGTCCCTGATCGTCGAGGGCGCGCGCGAGCACAATCTGAAAAACATCACGGTGGCCTTTCCGCTCGGCACCTTGATCTGCGTGACCGGCGTCTCCGGCTCGGGCAAGTCCACGCTGGTCGAAGATATTCTGTCGCGCAGCCTGCACCAGCATTTTTATAATAGCCGCGCTATGCCGGGAGCCCACGATCGCATCGAGGGGCTGGAACACGTCGACAAGGTAATCGGCAT
>JAFAYS010000328.1 GCA_019240175.1 Chloroflexota bacterium
GTGCGCGACGAGACCGCCGCCAACCTCCAACGCTACGTGCGCGACGGCGGCACACTGGTGCTGGGCTTTTTCAGCGGCATCGTTGACGAGAACGAGCATATTCGATTGGGCGGCTATCCCGCGCCCTTCCGCGCGATGCTCGGCCTGCGCGTCGAGGATTTCGTGCCCTTCGCTCCCGGCCAGACCAACCAGATCCTCACCGACGACGGCACGCGCTACTCCTGCGATCTGTGGGCGGATCTGATCGATCTGGAAGGAGCTACCGCGCTCGCGCACTACACCGACGCGTTCTACGCTGAGCGTCCAGCCCTGACACACCACAGCTTCGGCCAGGGCACCGCCTACTACATCGGCACACGGCCCAGCGCCGATGGCCTGGACTGGCTGCTCAAGCGCGCCTGCGCAGACGCCGGAGTCACGCCGGCCTACGCCGTGCCGCCAGGCGTGGAGGTAATCCGGCGCCAAAGCGAGGACACATCACTGCTTTATCTGCTCAACCATCGTGACGAGCCTGTCGAGATTACACTAGAAGCAGCCGCGACCGATCTCGTCACTGGGCAGCTTGTCCAGAGCAGCCTGAGCCTCGCGCCGTGGGATGTCGCTGTGCTAAGCAGAACCTAGAACCAAGAACCTAGAACCTAACGAAAGAACAAGAGAACAAAGGAACCAAGGAAACAAACGATCAGGACTTCTTTTTGTTCTTTTGTTTGCTTGTTCCTTTGTTTGCCCGCAGGGCAGAGAGGAGCTTCATGAACGATTCACGGCTGACGATTCGCACAAACTCACCGATCGGCACGATCTCGCCGCGACTGTACGGCCACTTCGCCGAGCATCTCGGGCGCTGCTGCTACGACGGACTGTGGATCGGCCACCAGCGCGGCGGCATCCCCCATGAGCAGGGCTTTCGCAGCGATGTCATCCAGGCGTTGCGTGCGCTGCCGGTGCCGCTGCTGCGCTGGCCCGGCGGCTGCTACGCCGATCACTACCACTGGCGCGACGGCATCGGGCCGGCGGCGGAGCGACCCAGCCGCCTGGGCATGTCGTGCGATCTTCAGGTCGAGGACGACAATAGCCTGGGCACGCACGAGTTTCTCTGGCTCTGCGCGCAGCTTGGAGCCGAGCCCTACCTGGCCGGCAACGTGGGGAGCGGCTCGCCGCAGGAGCTCTGCGACTGGCTCGAATACTGCAACAGCGCCGTGCCCACAACCTTAGCCCGCATGCGCGCCGCAAATGGATCGCCCGCACCGTTTGGCGTCAAGCTGTGGGGCGTGGGCAACGAGAACTGGGGCTGCGGCGGCAACTACGATGCGCCCACCTACGCCCGCGAGTACGTGCGCTACGCCACCATGCTGCGCCACGTCGATCCCAGCGCCGAGCTGGTGGTCTGCGGCCACGAAGACGCCTGGAACGTCGAGCTGCTGGCCACGATCGGCAGCCGCATGCAGCTTGTCGATCACCTGTCGATCCACCGCTACTGGATCAACGGCGGCCCCGAAACCGAGTTCGACGAGGCGAGCTACTACGCGCTGCTGAGTGAGGCCCACGCCACCGAAGCCTTTGTGCAGCGCACAGCGGAGATTATCGATGATGCGACCGGCGGCCAACGTCGCATTGGCATTGCGCTGGACGAGTGGGGCGTGTGGCATCCCGAGGCGCGAGCGTGGGGGCCCGGCAGCGATATCACCCGCCGCGCGCCGACGACCTACGAGCAAGCTAACACCCTGCGCGACGCATTAGCCGCAGCGGTCGCGCTCGAAGGCTTTCATCGCCAGTGCCACGTGCTGAGCATGGCCAATCTGGCGCAGATCGTCAACGTGTTGCAGGCCGTGGTTATGACCGACGGCGCACAGATGTGGCTCACTCCGACCTATCACGCGCTGCGGCTGCACCTGCCGCACATCGGCACAACCGCGCTGCCGGTCACGATCGAGCAGGGCACAAGTCTGGCCGATGGATCGCCAGCCGTCAGCGCTACCGCCTCGCGCACCAGCGACGGCCTCGCAGTGACGCTGATCAATCGCCACATTGATCAGCCCGCCGCCGTGCGCTTCACCTGCGACGACGCGCCGGATCAGGCAGTCGGCGAGATCTTGACGGCGGATCGACCACAGGCCGGCAACAGCGCCGCAGATCCCAATCGGGTTGCTCCGACGACGCTGACGGTTAACCGCGATGGCGGGAATAGCTGGCACGTCGATCTGCCGCCGCACTCGCTTGCGACGATCGTACTACGCTCGGCTTAGGTGCTCATGAACGACGATCTAAGTCTCTGGTACGATCGACCTGCGCGTGAGTGGGTCGAGGCGCTGCCGATCGGCAACGGTCGGTTGGGCGCAATGGTCTTTGGCGGCGTCGCGACCGAGCGACTTCAGCTCAACGAGGACACGCTGTGGTCGGGCGGGCCGCGTGAGTGGAACAACCCACAGGCCCGCGAGGTGCTGCCCGAGGTCCGGCGACTGATCGCGGCGGGTGAGTTTGCCGCCGCCGACGCGCTGTGCCGTCAGATGCAGGGCCCCTACAACCAATCCTACCAGCCGCTCGGCGATCTCAAGCTCCACTTCACAATCGCCGAACCGCCGGGCCACTACCGCCGCTCGCTGAACTTGCACACCGCGATCGCCACCACGCAGTACCGCTGCGGCGACGTAACATTTACGCGCGAAGTCTTCGCCAGCGCGCCGGACCGCGTGATTGTGCTGCGGCTTAGCGCGGACCAGCCAGGCCAGATCAGCGTCACGGCGACGCTCGACACGCCGCATCGTCACCGCATCGAGGCGCGCAGCAGCGGATTGACCCTGACCGGCCTGGTTCCCGCACACGTCGTGCCGAGCTACGACAGCGCCGCCGATCCGGTGGTCTACGACGAGCACGGCGCGGGCATGCGCTTCGATCTGCGCGTGGAAGCGAGCTGCGCGGGCGGACAGCTTGCGATCGTTGACCAGGCGCTGCACATCACCCACGCCGACGCCGTGACGCTGGTGCTGAGCGCCGCCACCAGCTTCAACGGCTATGATCGCGCGCCGGGCCGTGATGGCCGCGATCCGGCGGTGCAGTCGGCGGCGGATCTTGCGGCAGCCTGCGACCAAAGCTACGCCCAGCTGCGCGCGACGCATATCGCCGATTACGCGGCGCTCTTTGGACGCGTGGCGCTGGATCTCGGGAGCACCGCAGCGGCAGATCGTCCGACTGACGAGCGCATTCGGCGCTGGCGCGACTCGCACGATCCGCAGCTGATAACACTGCTGTTTCAATACGGTCGCTACCTGCTGATCGCCGCGTCGCGGCCCGGCACGCAGCCCGCCAACCTTCAGGGCATCTGGAACGATCAGCTGCGCCCGCCGTGGAGCGCCAACTGGACGCTCAACATCAACGCCGAGATGAACTACTGGCCCGCCGAGGTCACCAACCTGGCCGAGTGCCACCAGCCGCTCTTCGATCTGATCGCCGAGCTCAGCGTGACCGGCAGCCAAACCGCCGCCATCAACTACAACTGCCGGGGCTGGGTCGCCCACCACAACACCGACATCTGGCGACAAAGCGCGCCGCCGGGCGACTACGGGCGCGGCGATCCGGTCTGGGCGATGTGGCCACTGGGCGGGGCCTGGCTCTGCCTGCATCTCTGGGAGCACTACGCGTTCGGCGGCGACACAGCCTTTCTGCGGGAGGTCTACCCCCTGATGCGCGGCGCGGCAGAGTTTTGTCTGGATTGGCTGATCGAGGATCAGCAGGGCAAGCTGGTAACCGCGCCCTCGACATCGCCCGAGAACACGTTCACCACACCGGACGGCCAGACCGCCGGCGTGAGCATGGGCTCAACGATGGATCTGGCGATCATCCGCGAACTGTTCGACAGCTGCATTGCGGCCTCACGCGTGCTCAACGCCGACGACGAATTCTGCGCGCAGCTTGAGTCCGCACGCAGCCGTTTGCTTGCGCCGCAGATCGGGCGATACGGCCAGCTTCAAGAGTGGTTCCGCGACTGGGACAATCCCCAGGATCAGCACCGCCACGTCTCGCATTTGTTCGGGCTGCACCCAGGGCGGCAGATCACACCATACGCCACGCCTGAGCTATGGTCGGCGGCGCGACGTTCGCTTGAGCTGCGCGGCGATGGCGGCACCGGCTGGTCGATGGCCTGGAAGATTAACTTTTGGGCGCGCTTGCTGGACGGCGATCACGCCTATCGCATGCTGCAAAACATGCTCACGCTGGTGCAAAACGATGATGTTTCGGGCGAGGGCGGCGGCGTGTATGCCAACCTGTTCGACGCGCATCCGCCATTTCAGATCGACGGCAACTTTGGCGTAACTGCCGGCATTGCCGAGCTGTTGCTGCAAAGCCACGCCGACGCGCTACATTTGCTGCCGGCACTGCCCTCGGCCTGGTCACAGGGCAGCATCAGCGGGCTACAAGGACGCGGCGGCTACGAAGTAGATCTCAGCTGGAACGTAGGCAAACTCAACACTGCTACCATCCACGCAAAGCACGACGGACAATGCCGGGTACGCACCGCAGCTCCGGTGCATATCTCACTTAATGGCGTGCCGCTCGATGTCGAGGCGATCGCGCCGGGCGTGGTGTGCTTTGAGGTTGAGGCTGGACGGAGCTATCAGCTACAAAGCTGAACAGATCCATTAATCCGTCCCAGCGTGCTACGCACGCCCCGGGCGTATCGCAATACGCCCCTACAGATCAACGCATGGGACAAAGATGGAGCGCGTCCTTAATTCAAGGATGCGCTCCATTGTTATCTTCGGGCTCACGTTCGTCGCTATCGATTAGCTTGTGTGGTGCGGGTCGGCGAGTGACTGCACGTGCGGGCAGCCTGCCGCAACTGCCGCCGCGATAGTCGCCTCGTCGAGCTGGGGCGTGGCCCGGCGGCGATAGTGGATCAGCGTTGCGCTCGGGCGGGTCGCGCCGCTGGTTGTCTCGGCGTGCGGATTGGGCGTGCGCAGCGTAAGCTCGAACTGTGACAGCAGCGCCGCAGTGATGATCGCCATCTCATTCGTGGCGAAGTTCATACCCGTGCACTTATGAATGCCGCCGCCGAAGCCGATCATCGAGAAGCGGTGCTGCTTATCTTCCTCACGACCCGGCCCAAAGCGCAGCGGATCGTAGCGCTGCGGCTCGGCAAACATCGTCGGCAGAAAATGCGCGACGGCGGCGCTGGTAATCACCATCCAGCCCTTGGGAATGCGATACGCGCCCACGTCCAGGTCCCGCTCTGCCAGGCGCAGCAGCAGATCGGCGGAGGGATGCATCCGCGAGGTTTCTTGTACGGCCCACATGATATGCTCCAGCCCGCGCAGCGTTTTGGCGTCGATCGGATGGCCCGGCACCACATGTGAATCGACCTCGGTGCGCACGCGCGCCAGATACTCTGGATGCTGCAGCAGCTGGATGAGCGTCCACGATGCTTGCCCCACGGTGGTCTCGTGGCCGGCAAACATCAGGCCCATCAACATGCTGATCACCGTCTCGTCGTCAGCCGGTTGGCCGTCGGCTAGCGGCGTGCTCACAAAATCCTGCAAAAAGTCGTCGTATAGCTCGGGGTTGGCGCGACGCTCGGCGATGATCGGCTTGAGCATGGCGCGCAGTTTAACCTTGGCCCGATCGCGGCGGATGAACTTGGGCAGCGGTAGATGCGGCGGCAGCACCGGGTCGAGCGACTTACCGAGGATGCCGTACAGCTCCCAGAATTCGCGGCTGAGCTGATCGCGAAAGGTTTTGCCCATCAGAGCATGCGCCGCCACATTTTGCACAACGGCGTTCATCGACGAGACCAGCTCGAACTCGCCCTCTGAGCCCAGCGTATCGATCCACTGCTGGACCTCGTAGTGCATCACGCGGAGATACGTATGCATCTTTTCGGCCTTGAAAGGCTTGGTCATGACTGGCCGCTGGAGGATATAGGTTTCCGGCGATGCGGCAAAACCTACCTCGCCCAGCGCGGCGGCCAGGAATTTGTAGGTCTTATCCATGCTCAAGGCTTTATCGGTTTCTTTGAAAAAGAACTCTTGGTACTCCGGCCCAACCAGCACGGCAGCCGAGCGCCCCGCCAACTTAATGCCGAAGATCGGGCCGAAGCGATCGAGGCCGCGCCGAAAAAGCCCGCCGCGATCGCGCATGAATTGGCGCAGATTGCCGATGACCGGCGTGCCTGACAACATGGGGGGAGTCGGTTTTGAGCCGACTACGCTATGTGGTTGCGATGAGGCAGTCATTACGTGCTCCTGTTCGCGCAGCGCGCCTTACTCACCATGGAGTTGGCGCGCGTCTTGAGCGCTGATATATCGTGTGATTATGATACAGAATATATCATAACGTATCAAGCGATAGTTAAGATCAGCGCCCAAAAGATACAGGCAATAGATCGGCAGGCGCGGAGCCAAACACCTGGCGATCTGCGAAGGTTACTTCAGCACCATCGGGAACTTCTCGGCGATGCTGACCCACTCACCGCGTCCGATCACGAGATGATCGACCACCTTCACGCCCAACATCCGCCCAAGCTCGGCCGCATCCTGCGTCACGAACAAATCTTCGGCGGAGGGCGACGGATCGCCGGATGGATGGTTATGCACGAGGATGATCGCGCCGCTGTTGCGCCGCACCGCCTCGTGAAACAGCTCGATCGTGCGGATGTTGATGCTCTGAAGATTACCTTGATAGATCGTCTTGATTGTTTGGACGCGATAGGTGCTGGTGAGATAGACCACGCGCAGCTGCTCCTGAGTCAGCATGCCCATCTCCACCATCAACAGCGCGGCCACATCCGCCGCCTGCTCAATATACTCGCCCGGCACTGGACGCAGCACCGCCGCCAGCACATTGATGATCGCCTGGATCTCGGGCGGCGGCTGATCAATGATCAGCGCCGTATGCAGCGCACTCACATCACGAGCGGCAAGATACTGCAAGCGGCGCACGCTGACATACGGCGCGAGCGCGGCACGCAACACTTGCTCCGGCGTCGGCTCGGCGGGCTTGCGCTTGCGGGTTGTCTTCTTGGTCGTCGTCGCCTGCTTGGTTGTGGCTGCCTGCTTACTCGACGATGCGGCGTTTTTCATGGCAGCACCTCGACGGAGAAGAACCTAGAACCTAGAACCCAGACCCTAGGGGAAGCACAACGGAGAACAGAGAACAGAGAACCACGAACAACGAAGCAAGGAAACAGCAAAGCATTTGAGGGCAATGCACAGGCTTTGACAGACCTTCCCCCTCGCCTATCGCCGACGAGGCGGAAGCCCGCCGAGGAGTGGGGCAGGGG
>JAFAYS010000363.1 GCA_019240175.1 Chloroflexota bacterium
TGCTGCGTCACCCGCGCCGTCACGCGATCTTCCTCGGCGATCAGATCCTCGATCGTAATGTGGAAATCGGGGAAGGCGGCCATGAACAGCGGGTGAAACTGCTGGTAGGTTGGCTTATCGATCGGGGCCGGCATCGCAAAATGGTGCAGGATAAAGCTATCGGCGGCGAGCTCGTCGATAGCTGCAGTTTGTCGCTGGTTCCACACTTCCTCGAACCAGCGCCGCACAATTGTTTTGTTCGCTTCGGAGGTTTTCTGCTTGTTGTCAGACATGGTTGGCTCCTGGTAGATGGTTGATCCTGCGGAGTGCGATGTGGGTTCAGATTCAGGTGTTGGCTTTGCCGCTCAAACGGTTACTTCCAGGGCCACTCCTGCCCGGTCTGCTCGAAGAAGTGGACAATAATATCGATCGTCGGCAGCGGATGCTCGATCGCGCCCAGCATCAGCGCCAGCTCGCCGCGATGATGCGTCGAGTGGACCAGCGCCTGCGTCAAGAGCTGCCAGGCCGGAAACTCAAACACGCGTCCCTGCATTGTCACGGTGCGCGGACGGGTGAGATCGTCGTCACTGGCGCTGTCCAGATAATCCTGGATCGCCTGGTTGAGCGTCTGCCAGGCCGCGCGCAGCTCGTCAGGTGTAGCAGGATTGATCGCCGCCAAGGGTTGCTCCCGGCACTGCGCCAGAAAGAAGCGCTCGACCGCGAAGCTATGTGTCGCCAGTTTGCGGATCGAGGTGTAATTGGGGCTGCGCATCTCGTTGTATTCGTTGTAGGTGAGCTGCGTGAGCGTGTCGAGGAGTTGATCGGTGACGCGGACGTTGTAGTCGTACAGCACCTGCAAGCTTTCGCGGTTGATCGCCGAAGTCATGGTGTACGCTCCTGCGTGACGTGGAAGTGGACGATTCGGGCCGTGAGCGCAGTTTGGGTGACCAGCGTTTGATCGATACATCTGCGCCGACCACCCAGCTTCTGGTTGAGCACGCCGCGCGCTAAAAAACCTCCGCGCCGTACTCCGAGATCTCATCGGCGTAGCGCTCGACGTCGGCGGTGGTTTTCAGCTTGTCGATCTTGCTAAGCAGCAGCTTTTTGTTGGCATCGTTCGACAGCATCGCCCGCTCCATATACTGGCGCAGATACAGCTTGATCACATTCAGTTGCTCGGCGCTAATCTTCTCGCCGTTCATGTAAGCGTCGACGGCCTCGTTGAGCGCGCCGGTGGTTTCTTCCATCCAGAAGCGCGGCGGCGTCGCCACTTTGAAGGGATACGGATATTCCGGGTTCGGCACAAAGACCAGCGAGCCGATCTGCTCCGCGTCGGCGGGTAGCGCGGCTGCGTCCGGCTGTGGCTCGGCTGCCGGCTGCTCGGGATCGTGATTCGTCATAAACATCCTCCGATTCAGCGCTCATGATACATCAGGCCTGCGGATCTTGGTAGCGGCGCAGGCTGGGCACGCCCAGGCCGATCAGCAGCACGCCCAGAATACAGGCCACGCCGCCGGTCCAGACCGCGACCGACGCGCCTAGCAAGCGCGCGACCACGCCGGCCTCGACTTCGCCAAGCTGTGGGCCGCCGGCAAAAAAGAGCTGATTCACCGAAACCATTCGCCCGCGCAGCTCGTCGGGCGTGAGCGTCTGGCGCAGCGTGTTGCGGATCACCATGCTGATCGTGTCGGCGGCACCGATGCCGGCCAGCATCACGCACGAAAGGATAAACGAGGTCGAGACGCCAAAGATCGCCGTGCACAGCCCGTAGGCCGCCACCGACCAGAGGATGATCGGGCCTTGATTGCGCACGTTGCCGATCCAGGCCATTAGCATGCCGGTCACCACGGCCCCGACCGAGGGCGCGGCGTAGAGAATGCCCAGCCCGACCTCGTCGACCCGCAGAATATCCTGCGCAAAGACCGGCAGCAATGTCATCGCGCCGGCGAAAAACGTCGCGATAAAATCCAGCGCCATGGTCCAGAAGAGGATCGGCGTGCCGCGCACGAAGCGCAGCCCTTCCAGCGCCGCACCAATTGACACTTTGCGCTGCTCGGTGCTGACGATATGCCGCGTGCGCATCAGCAGCAGCGACAGGATCACCGCGCCGAACGAGATCGCATCGATCGCATAGATCACGTCGGCGTTGCCGCGCCAGGCCAGCAGCAGGCCGCCGATCGTCGGGCCGACAATCGTCGCGATCTGCCAGCCGATAATGTTGAGGCTGAGCGCGTTGGTCAGGTGCTCACGCGGAACCAGGCTCGGGATCAGCGCTTGCCGCGCCGGGAGATCGAAGGTGTTGGCGGTTGAGCTGAGCAGGATCACGGCGTAGATCAGCGCCGGTGACGCCAGGCCGAAGTAGGTTGCCACCGCCAGCACTGCCGCCATCGTCATGGAGGTGGTCTGGCTCAACAGCATCAGCTTGCGGCGGTCGAAGCTGTCGGCCAGCACGCCGCTGCCCAGCGAAAACAGCAGCAGCGGAATGATACGAAACAGGCCGATCAGGCCCAGCGAGAGCGGATTGTTGGTGAGCTTGTAAAGCTGCCAGCTGATCGCCACGATCGTCATTTGGGTGCCGGCCTGCGAGACGATCTGTCCGAACCAGAGCAGCCGAAAATCGTGGTGCTGGAATGCGACGAATGGCGACTGCCGCCGCGTGGGTCCGTTGGAGGGTGGTGTCGTTGACATAAAGCCTTTGCTATTGGTATGCGTGCTTGATCATAGGTGGGTAATGGTAACACTATTTTACCGCTTGCGCTGGCTTTTGAAACGGGGCTTACGGCAGCGGGATACGTGCGGCGCGACGCCGTCGCCGGGAGCGGTTGAAGAGCCAGGAGACGACGACGATGCCGAGCAGCCCCAGCACAATCGCGACGATAAAGAGCAGATTCTTCCAATAAAACGTGCGGCTGCCGCCTTCGATCTGCGCCCAACGAGGATTTTGCGCGCTGTAGCGGATCGGCACTGTCACCTCCTCCGCCAGGTTGGGCACGCTCTCGGCGTCGAGCATATCCACGGCCACGACCGGATCGGCGCGTCCCGGCGGCACGAAGCTCAGCTCTACGATGTCGTAGGGCTGGATTGCCTCGGTATCGCTGCGCCGTCGGCCTTCCAGAATGACATCGACGCGGCGGATGTTTCGAATCGTGGCGCTGCCGCTGATGAGATCACCCGGCGTCGGCTCAGGCCAGTCCGAGATCGAGAACAAGATTCCGGCGATCCCGGACAACACCAGCACCCACATCAGCAAGCTGCTGCGCAACTTCGACCAGACAAACCACAGCACGAACCACAGCACGACGCCGGCCAGCCAGACTGACATTGAGCTGCCGAATCGCGCCACCAGCGCCGCCAGCGACGATTGGTCCTCCATCCGCGTAAAGCCGATCGGGCTGAGCCGGCGCAAGAGCGGATGCGGCGTGTAGCGCACCTCGGTTTCGTCGCCTACGCGGAAGCGATCGTAGGTAGAAACGTCGACGGCCAGCGCGGTGATCTCGGGCTCGGTCGCGCCGCGTGGCTGGTAGCGCACGTCGAGGTAAAGGTTACGCTCCCAGGAAGTAGTGATCTTCCGGATCACCTCGCGCTTGGCGACCACCGCTCCGGGCGCGACCTCGCCGGTAACGTCGACGATCAGCGGCGGAGTCACGAACAGCGCG
>JAFAYS010000400.1 GCA_019240175.1 Chloroflexota bacterium
GCTTGCGGTGGAAGCGCTCGATCTCGCCCGCCGCCAGCCGCAGCGCATCGATCAGCGCCGGCTCAAGCTGCTGGTAGGCCGCGTCAATCTCGGCATGGCTGACCACGATCGCGTCGAGCTCCACGCCTTCGATCTCGCGGCTGTAGCGGCTCAGCGCGGCATCGCCATCGCGGCGTACCTCGGCAATGATCCGGTCAACTGCCTGCGACGGCGTGGTCCCTGCGCCAAACATACGATCCAGACTAGCCTGCACCGGCGGCGCGACGCTCACATCTTCGAATAAACGACGGCGCAGCACGGTTTGCTCGGCCTCGGCTACGTCCGTATAAATTTTAATCATAAACTCCTACACCTTTGGTCGATCTGAAGTGTACCCGATTCGCGCCGCTCCATTGCAGAAGATCGCCGATCAATTCTGCCGGTCCAGGCAAAAGTAGCGCTCTTCGCGGCGATTGTAGCCCGCGCCCAACAGCAGCGCGCCGCTCCCGGTGACAGCGTTCGCTAGCTGCATCAGCGTATCGCGCGTGTGCCGCGCCGGGGCTGATGTCCAGGCACCAACCAGGCCTAGCCGCCGCGAGGTGGTTTGGATGCGCCGCACGAAGGGCCGCCGCAGCGACTGATACGCGCGTCCGACGCGGTTGAGATTCGCTCCGGATTGCAGCGCGGGCGCGAGCATGCGCATCAGCACCAGCGCATCGACCATCGCCGAGTTCGCGCCCTGACCGATAAACGGCGTCATAGCGTGGGCCGCATCGCCGACCACAAAGACCGGCAGCTGCCACCAGCGCCGCAGATCGACCTCGTGGACTTCGCTATAGTTGGCCTGCGACCAATCGACCGCCGCCATGAGATCCATCACGCGCGATCCAAAGACATGCCAGCTTTCGAGCCAAAACTCCAGCTGGCTTTTCTGGATTTTGCGCCAGCCGCCGACCGGCACCGAGCAAAAGATATAGGTTTGATCGTCCGGCAGCGGACAGATCCCGAAGCGCCGGCCATCCGGCCCCCAGATCTCGCGAATCAGATCGTCGTCTACGCGGCGCTCGGCAATCGCGCGCAGGTACGCGTGGCCGATCGGATGGCGCGCAGGCTGTAGCCCGACCGCATCGCGCACCACCGAGTGAATGCCGTCACAGGCGATCACCAGATCGCACTCGTGGTCGCAGCCGTTGGCAAAGTGCAGACAGGCAGTGCCATGCTCGTAGCTGAGGCCCGTGCAGCGATGCCCCGTCAGCACAGGCACGCCGGCCCACTCCACGGCAGACAGCAGATATTCCTGGAGATGATAGCGCATAATCGCGGCGCTGTAGTTGTGGGGAATCGAGAGTTTGCGGTAGTCGAAGGTCGATAAGCGCGTGCCGTTGGGCAGCTCTAGCGCCAGCGTCGAGCAGGGCCGCATCAGCGGGCGAAACTGATCGAGCAGGTTCAGCGCTTCGAGGACGCGCAGGCCGTTGCTGTGCAGCACCAGTCCGCCGCCGACTTGTCCAAAGTCCAGAGTCTTCTCGAAAACCGTTACGCTAAGACCCAGCTTATGCGCGGCCAGCGCGGCGGTCAGTCCCGCCGGTCCCGCGCCCACAATTGCCACCCGAGGCTGTTTCATGTCCGATCATCCGCTGGACGCTGCCAGCAACCTGGTTGCCGCGTGTCAAAACGTAGGCTGCGATAGCCGATCACATTCATCCTTCTTCCCAACCAACAGCCGTGCAAGCCGGCCTTGCGATCTGCGGCGATAGTGTTTGCTCGCCGCCAGAATCGACTTTACGCGCTATTGTAGCACGGACGCCACCCCCGAGGAGTGGCGTTCGGAAGCGCGCAGCAGGTTGTGGATCGGCTTAGACTTTGGTCGCCAGATCGCCGGCGGTGTGCATAGCGCTGGTAGCTTCCTCAAGCGTCAGCAGACGCGTCGTTTCCACGGCTTTCAGGTGTCCGGGCAGCGTCGCCGCCAGCACAAACGCGGTAGCTTTGGTAGCGTCGGGCACGTCGAAGATCACCACTTTGTCGTACTCGCCGAAGCAATAGTACATCGTGATCAGCTTGCCGCCCAGCCGCTGCACCAACGTTTTAATCGTCTCGTTATGCCGCTGGGGATCTTTGATGATCGCCGACCACGCTTCAGGATTGTAGGCAAACTGCGTCATGTAGAGAGCCATAGACGATCCTCCTCGATTGTCAAGCCGGGCTGAGCAAAGGTTTGAGGTCAAGGAGTGAGGTGTGGATTGGGAAGAATGTAGTGGCAGATGCTCACTCTTGGTGAGTATTGTACAACCGGCGTCAATGCGTTGATCATCATAAAATTCTGATAAAGCGCAGCCAGCGAGGCGATTCCGCAGCATACAAAAAACAACATGAGTCATCCCGAATTTAGGGGGTGGCTCATGTGCGATAAGGCGGTCAGCCAAAGCCGGCTGAGGGCTGCTCGCAACCGATAGAGGGGGGTCGGTGTGTGTTGGAGGCGTGTC
>JAFAYS010000519.1 GCA_019240175.1 Chloroflexota bacterium
GCACCGCCGACGCGATGCTCTCGTGCTCCGGCTACAACGCCGAGACCGTCGCCGCCCACTACGGCAGGCAACCTGAGGTCGTCTTCAACGGCTTCGACAGCGGCTTGTTCGCGCCACAGCCCGCCGATCCGCAGCTTAGGGCGCAGCTGCTACCCCCAGACGAGCACGCGATCGTGCAGATTGGACGGCTCCAACCCTGGAAAGGCATGCAGTACACGATCGAGGCGCTGCGGCTGCTCGTGCCACGGCTCAAGGTGCGGCTGCTGATCGGCGGCGAGGGCACGTACCGCCCAACGCTAGAGCGGCTGGTTGCAGATCTGGGCTTGAGCGAGCATGTCACGTTTCTAGGCAACGTACCGCATCAGGATGTGCCGCGGCTCTACGCGCTGGCCGACGTGGTGCTGGGTACCAGCTTCGCCAGCGAGACGTTTGGCATGGCGCTCTGCGAGGCGCTAGCCTGCGAGCGTCCGGTGATCGCCTCGGACTGGGCCGGCTATCGCGAGGTTGTGATCGATGAGCAGACGGGCTTGATTGTGCCGGCGCAAGATCCGCCCTCGCTGGCTGCGGCGATCGAGCGGCTGCTCGGCGATCCCAGCGCGTCGCGGCGGCTGGCGGCGAATGGACGGCAGCATGTCCACGCGGCCTTTACCTGGGAGGCCGTGACCGATCGCGTTGAGGCGGCGTATGGGCGTCTGGTGGGTCGCGCATGAGCCTGCTACCTCCTGAACGCAGGCCGCTGCGCGTCGCGATGGTTGGCATGGGCGGCGTGACCAAACAGTTTCGGCACTGGCCCGAGCGTGTGATCGGGCGGGCGCTGGTGCGGCGCGGCCACTCGGTGGTCAATATCGCCTACCACGATCCCAAGCATCCGGCGCTAACCAGCTGGCAGGAAGAGATCGATGGGATTCAGGTGCGGCGCGTGCCGGTGCGTCACTGGCCCAACAACCGTCTGCGCGCTGCGCTCGAAGCCACCGGGCCGTTCGACGTGATGTATTTGCAGCATCCGCGCAACGTGCTGGCCTACGGTGCGACCCGCTGGGCTCAAGCGCAGAACATTCCGACGGTCTACACCTGGAATGGACCGTTCCACGATCGCTACCTGGTGGACGATCGCGAGCGGCCCTACGACGAGCAGCCGAAATACGAGCGCATCATCTGGTCGCTGCTCGAGGTGCTGCGACGAACGTGGCGTGACGGCAGGCTGCGCGATCATCTGCGCAACTACTGGCTGCACTGGCCGATCGCCGCCGCTAACGCGCTGATGCCGATCTCGCAGCACGAGGCCGATTGCGTGCGTACAGCTGGTCTGACGCAGTCGCAGTTTGTGGTTCCCCAGTGGCTGGACTTTGCCGCGATCGAGGCCGCGCCGCTCAACCCGCCGGATCTGCCGCGTCCCGCGCTGCTTTTCATCGGCCAGCTCTCGCCGCGCAAAGGCTACGATCTGCTGCTGCGCGCGCTGCCCGCCGTGCTCGATTGTTATCCGACCGCGACGGTGCTGATGGTTTCGGGGTTGAATCAGGAGGATCGGGCTAAGCTGGATCAGATGGCGCAGGAGCTGGGCATCGCCGAGCGGGTGCAGGTGCTGGGCCGCGTGGAAGATAGCGAGCTGGTCAATCTGTACCGCGCCGCCGATCTGTACATTACGCCGACGCGCTACGAGGGCTTTGGCCTCACGCTGCTTGAGGCAATGACCGCCGGCTGTCCGCTGATCTCGACCGATATTCCGGTGGTCAACGAGACGGTGCAGCACGGCGTTAACGGCTGGCTCACGCGCTACGACGATCCCCAGGATCTGGCGCGCGGCATTCTCACGCTGCTCGACGACGAAGTGTTGCGCCGGCGGCTGGTTGCGGGGGGGCACCAGACGATCGCGACCCGGTTTCGCGAAGATCTGCTGGCTGCACGCGTTGAGGATGTCTTTTATGGCGTGTTGGACAACTCAGCTGCGGGATCGCGTTGACGTTTTTTAGAAAGTTGGTCTGGTGCATCGTCGCGCTGATTCTTTGTGCTGGCATCAGCTTCTGGTTTCTGCGAGTCTTTGGGTTTCGTAGTCCTGTGTTTGCCATGCTGCTCAACTGGATGAGTATGACGTGGCTGGTTGTGGCCGGGCAGTTTTTCCATTTTGCCCTACCGCCGCGCTACTACGCGATCCACTCCTTCGAGCGTGACGGGCGTGTGTACGAGCGCGTGGGGATTCGCTGGTTCAAAGGTTTGATGCAGCGTGAGCCACTGTCACGGCTCAATCCGGTGCTGCGGCTTGCCTCCGATCGGACGCTTTCCGCGCTGCGCCGGCTGGACCGGGAGATGCGCAAGGCCGAGACGAGCCACGTCTACATCTTCGTGCTCATGCTCTGCCTCATGGTCTATGCGCTGCTCCGCCAGTGGCTCGACGCCCTGCTCTGGGTGTTCGTGTTCAATCTGATCTTCAACGGCTATCCAATTATGCTGCAGCGCTATAACCGCGCCAGGCTCAAGCTGCTTATCGATCGACGGGCGGTAGCTCAAGCAGACAGTGCTGACGATGGCTGGAAAGCTGTCTAACATGTTGTTGCGGCGCTTCGGCTGGTACCACCGAAGTACTTTGGTGTGATGGCGACGAGCGAGGTCCGATCTATACTGCTCTGAGATCCTGACCTGGCGTAGGTGGTTGCTCTACGCCAGGCGTTTTTGTCTCAGCCTCATCATTGGAGTGAAGCATGTCTTTTTCCTCACGCTGCTTCCTGCTGCTCATCTTTGTCGCATTGCTCGGCGCTATGGGAATCCGGGCCAGCGCCTCAACGTCGGCGTTGGCGAATACAACCATCGGCGGCAATGTGTATCCCTTGGCGGTGCCGTTTACGCTCAACGAAACGGATCACAATCAGTATGCTGCCGATGGTTCGGGCATACCAGAGCCGTGGATGGGCGGCCCGACCCGCAACTGGTCAGCGACCAACAATATCTTTTGGCTACCGCTCGCCGACTACAACGTACAATCGGCAACCTCTGTTGAAGCGCTTAACTTTGCTGCCGGCAATGATATATCGACAACCTTTATACCAGCACTGCGCTACCCAGGAGCGTATCATCCCGGCCCGAGCGATGGATCGGCATGTCCAGCCGATGAGATTGGCTGCTATCATGAGGCGGTACCGCTAGACTCTCCAACGACAAGCCAGCAGGACAATCATCTCACGGTCGACGACTGGATCGAAGCGAGCGGTGGTTTCCGAGGTCCGATGGATGAGCCGCTTTCCACTCATCGGCAACGTGGCAATATTATGCTGCTGCCGATGTACGACCAAGTAGATAGGGTTGGCACAATCTTTCGAGTGCGGATCGCGGACATCGGGGCGTTCAAGGTTCTCGACTATAATACGGTTCAATCCCCGGTCTACATCGTCCTGGAATATCTGGGTCCGGCTGGAGTGCCGACGCCAACAGCGACGACCACGCCGACCGTTCCCGCAACCTCGCCAACGCCGACGAGCACAAGCACGCCCGTGGTCTCGCCAACATCTACAAGAACACCCACGCCGACCGCTCCGGGTATGGCACCAACTGCACTCCCAACGGCGACACCAACGCCGCGTCAACTGAACAATAAATGCTTTCTACCTTTGATCACAGAGTAGTCAGGATGTGAAGGTTGTATGACTGGTGGTGCGAATTGGCCCGAGCAAAACGAGACATATTTCGGGTTTGATTAGCCAAGCGCGGCGAGAGCTTATTGACTCTCGCCGTGCTTTTTGCTCTACGCACCGCCGGACTCGCTCTGCCGCTATAACCACGCCAAGCTCACAATGCTTATAAATCGGCATGGTGAGGCTCAAGGAGGACTTGCTGGTGGTGCTAGGAAAGATGCCTAGTTCTCTCATCACGATGTGCTCATGAAGATCTGCTGGTTGAATATGTCGAGGATGTATTCCATGGTGTGCAGGAGAAGGTTCAAGTGTGACTTGACACTAACAGGTAGAATTACGAACTATCCTTAATCAAGTAATCTATGCAGTTTTGCGACAGGAGCTTTTATCTATGTCCTCGCATCAATTTGGTGGACGTTGGACCGAAGAGAAATTAGGGCGTCTCAAAAAGTATCTCGCTGCCTATACAAAGATTTTTAAGGCCAATGAACGTGCATCATACTTGCGTACAACTTTTGTTGATGCATTTGCTGGAACTGGTACCTACACTGCTACAAAAGAATCTTCTCAAGCTTCTGGTGTAGAACCATCTGATGTGTATGATGAGGACGCAGCTGCATTTCAAAAAGGTAGTGCTCGTATTGCTATCGAAGTTGAGCCGTCTTTCGATCACTATCTATTTATTGATAAGAAGACCTCGCACATACAGGAGCTAGAAAAACTTCGAGTGCAATTTCCTGATAAGGCAAATCGAATTAAAATTGTTCAAGGAGATGCAAATAAGGTCCTTAAGGATTGGTGTCATCAACTAAACCGACAAAAGAATCGTGCTGTCGTTTTTCTTGATCCTTATGGAATGGCTGTAGAGTGGAGCACCATAGAAGCGATCTCACAGACTCAAGCTGCTGATCTATGGCTTCTTTTTCCTCTTGGTCAAGCTGTTAACCGGCTTCTTACAAAAAGTGGGCCACCTCCTCAGGCTTGGTCTAATCGTCTTACTACTCTCTTCGGGACAGAAGAATGGAAAGAAGCTTTTTATCGTCCTTCTTTACAAATGTCACTATTTGATAGTGAACAAATACTTGAAAAAAGAGCTACTCTGGATGGTATAGGTAAATATTTTGTTGAGCGACTCAGCACAGTTTTTCCTAAGGTCGCAGATAATCCTTTGCCTCTTCGTAATTCGAAGAATGTTCCAATCTATCTTTTATGCTTTGCTGCTTCTAACTTAAAGGGTGCGCCAACAGCTGTTAGAATTGCGCAAGATATTTTGAAGCAGTGAGAGACAGTAAATAGAATTGTTCTTGATCCTAGCATCAGCAGCCATTGAGCACAGCTAATGTATTGACACTCTGATAATAGCGTGTTAGTATGGTGAGGTAGAACGCTTGTGCTGGAATGGTGATGTTTTGATTATTAGCAAAGGAAGTGTGATGCAATGAGCCTGCAATCCACCATTGAATGGACGGATGCAACCTGGAATCCGGTAACAGGCTGCACCGAAGTTTCGGCAGGCTGCGATCACTGCTATGCTAAAACATTTGCCGAACGATTTCGCGGCGTTCCCGGTCATCCCTACGAGCAGGGATTTGACCTGAGACTATGGCCAAGTCGGCTCAACTATCCGCTGAGATGGAAAAAACCTCGTCGGATCTTCACCAACTCCATGTCGGATCTGTTCCACAAAGATGTTCCAGATGAGTTTATCTTGCAAGTGTTCGGCGTTATGGCACGCGCCGACTGGCACATCTTTCAGGTTCTCACTAAACGCCCGGATCGTTTAGTAAATCTTGCGCCACGGATTACAGAGTACCTTCAGCAGTTCACTGAGATTGGTGATACATGGCCCGAACATATTTGGATGGGCGTTTCTGTAGAAACACTGCAATATCAGTGGCGGGTAGACAAACTACGAAGAGTGCCGGCAGCAGTGCGCTTCATTAGCGCCGAGCCGTTACTTGGCTCTCTTCACACGCTCAATCTTGAAGATATTCACTGGCTGATTGCTGGTGGTGAGAGTGGGCCAGGGCATCGTCCGTGCGATTCTGCGTGGATACGCGAACTTCGTAGTGCTTGCCAGTTGGCGGACGTTGCTTTCTTCTTCAAACAATGGGGCGGACGCACTCCAAAAGCAGGTGGACGCGAGCTTGATGGTCGGACGTGGGATGAGTTTCCACGACCAAGGGCATTAGCTGAGGCAACATAACTTTCATCTAACCTGAACGATGATCACATAATGCGAGAACGGCGAGAGCTTAATTGCCCTCGCCGTTCGTTTTCCTCTACTTCTCGCCGGACTCGCCCTGCCGCTGACGGTAGATCTCCAGCGCCCGCGTCAGAAACGCGCCCTCTTCCTCGTTCCAGGGCAGCCTGACGGGCCGCTGCTCGGGGGGCAGCGCATCGATGTTTTGCCAGAGCGTCTTCAGCCCGGCCTCGACCTCGGGGTTGCCCTGCGTAAACGCAAAGATCAGATCGCTTTGGAGCTTGGCGGCGGCTTGCGCGTCGGGGCTGGCCGGGTCCGCGCTCTCGGCGACGAGACGGCGCAGCTCGGAGGCCAGAAACGCATACTGCTGATCGACGCCCTTCTGATCTTCTTCGGTCCACTCGCCGCGGCTCGCCAGCTGGCGCTGGGCCTCCTCAGAGTAGGATTGATTCCCAATATCTGCCAGCGTCTGGCGCTGCTCCTGTGTGAAATATTTGCCGACCCAATCATTGTTTTGTTCCATTTGAATCACCTGAATAACTTGGACAATCGGCTCCCAGTTCCAGGGGCTGGCGCTGACTAACTTCTCGGCCTCCTCGATCGCCTGGATGATCGAGTCGAGCTGGGAGCGCTTTTCGCGCATCATCGCCTTTTGCTTGGCCAGCACCTCACGAAAGCGCTGCGGATTGGTCTGAAGATAGCGCTTGATCTCGTCAAGCGAGAAGCCCAGAAACTTGAGCGCGAGAATCTGCTGAAGATTCACCAGGTCGTCGTCGCTGTAGAGCCGGTGGCCCGACTCGGTGTACTGCGACGGTGGCAGCAGTCCTACCTTGTCGTAGTAGCGCAACGTTCGCACCGACACGGCGGCCTTCTGCGCGAATTGGCTGGTGTGGTAGAACCGTCGATTCAACTCGTTCCTCCTTTCTGGGCGGCAGTATAAAAGGTGACGTAACGTCATACGCAAGCAGACTTTTGGCTAATCTCCGGTACAATGTCACAGCCGCGAGCTGCGCCGGACGAATCGGTGCGCACGGCACGGTGGTTGGCATGGATCGCTCGTCGCTGGTGCAGGCGGCGTGGCTCCAACGATTATAGAGAAGGTACACCATTCAATGCGGATTTGCTACCTGGCCTATCCTACCAGCCTCACGCTTCAGTCGGCGAACGCGATCCAGACCTGGACCACGCTGCGTGAGCTGCGGCGGATCGCGCCCGAAACCCTGGCGCTGATCCCGGCGAAATTTCGCGAGCTGTCACGCTTCGGCGAGGTTGGTGCCACTCACCTGCTGCGTCCGGGCATCGGCAGACTCTCGCGCTTCTACAAAACCACGCTGCTCTACTATCTTGAGCACAGCGCCTGGGCCTGGATGTGCTTGTTCTATCTGCTGTTGGAGCGGCTGCGTGGCCGGCGCTACGATGTGATCTACGTGCGGCAGATCGTGATCGCGGCGTGGTGGGCCGGACTGCTGGGGCGCTGGTATGGCGCGCGGGTGATCTACGAGGCTCATGACTGGGAAACGGCCAATCCGTCGCGGGCCAAGGAGCGCTGGGCCGCAGGCCTGCTGCATCTGCTCGATCGCGTGGCGCTGACACGGAGCGACGCGGTTGTTTCGCTGACACAGCATTTTCTGCGCGAGCTTGAGCGGATCGGCTGGCAGCCTCGGTGCAGCGCGGTAATCCCGGATGCTTTCGACGCCGACGTGTATCAGCCGCAGGAGCGGGCGGCGGCGCGGCAAGCGCTGGGCTTCGACGCCGAGGATTTTTTGATTGTCTACGCCGGCATGACCTTTGCGCATCGTGGGCTGGATCGGCTGGTGCAGGCGTTTGCCGACGCGCAGCTGCCGAATGCCAGAGTGATCTTTGTCGGTGGGCGACCGCGCGAGGTGGCTGAGCTGCGGGCACAAGCCGAGGCGCTGGGCATTACCGAGCGCGTGCTGCTGGTAGAGCCGCAGCCGCAGCCGGTGGTCGCGCGCTACCTTGCCGCCGCCGATGTGCTGGCGATCCCCGACACCGTCACCGACGTGACCGCATCGCCGCTCAAGCTGTTTGAGTACATGGCGATGGGCCGACCGATCGTCACCGTCGATCTGCCGGCGCTGCGTGAGGTGATCGACGAGCAGGCTGCGCGCTTCGTCAGGCGCGGCGATGTGGCGGATCTAGAGGCGGCGCTGATCGAGCTGGCGGGCGATCCTACACGTCGAGAGCAGATGGGCGCGGCGGCGCATCGGCAGGCGCAGCAGTGGACCTACGCGCGCCGGGCTGAGCGAATCGTGGAGCTGGCGCGGCAGGTAGTAGGACATCAAACGTAGCGTTCCATGCATTTTCATGCTAGAGTAGGACCATAGGAGTGCAAATATGGCTACACTACCGTTTGATACGACTGCATTAATCGATATTTGTCGTGCCAATGATGTCGTGATGGTTGGTGTTTTTGGTTCTATGGCACGTGGTGAAGCAACGTCTGAGAGCGATATTGATCTTCTAGTTCGCTTTGCCAAACCAAAGAGCTTGCTCAAACTTGTCGCATTGGAACGAGAATTAGCGACGGCGCTGGGTAGACCAGTTGATCTCGTCACCGAAAACTCACTTCATCCTTACTTGCGTCATCACGTTTTGCGTGATTTACAGGTGGTATATGAAACATGATGATACTATTTATCTTCAGCATGTGCTAGACGCGATCAACAAGGTTGAGCGCTACTTGCAAGATGTGGACGAAACAATTTTCAATAATCAAACTCTGGTGCAGGATGCCGTAATTCGTCAGATCGAGATCATTGGCGAGGCTGTCAAACGACTACCGCCTGAGATCCGCCAGCATTATCCACACGTTCCCTGGCGTGATATTGCCGGTATGCGTGATAAGCTGATTCACCATTATTTTAGTGTTGATGTTCAAGCGGTCTGGTTAACTGCAA
>JAFAYS010000637.1 GCA_019240175.1 Chloroflexota bacterium
CGGCGACGGGCGCGGCCCAGATTCTCCCGCGTCATAGTGCCTGCGCCGACCTGTGGCGCGATGTTGCCGCGTTTGTCGAGCCAAGCTCAGCCTATCGCTATGCCTTCGATTGTGTTGAGCATCAGGTGGTGGCCAGTGAAGATGTCGCGACTGTGCTCGACCAGCTGTATCGCGATCCGTGCGCTCTGCGCGAATATTCCGCACGCGCGTATGCCCGTGCAACAGCGCCCGCATTTGATTGGAACACCATCGCCGCCCAGTGGGACGCCGTGTTTCAAGATGTGTTGGCGCGAGATCAGCTTGTTCGCAGCGATCGTTAGACCTATTTACACGGCCTCTTCACGTATCTGTACCATTAGGAGGAATCACCATGGCGACCTATGTTTTGCTCAATTTGACGGCAAGCGGCAGTAAAGTCACGCAAAGGGTATTTCAGGAGGCGATCAACGGTTGCCGCCCGCAAGCGGATTACAAGTACCGCATCATATTCGCCACGGAGCAGGACGCGATTGTGGCCCTGAACAACGCCTACCCTAGAGACCAGTTTGAGAACTGTGTCAAAGCGAATCTCGCCCGGAGTGGCGGCGAGTTAGAGCCGATGGTCGTGGTTCAAGCAGGCGATCTCGGCCAGTTTTCCCGTACGGTCCAGACCCAGATCCTCCAGCTGGTGCAGCAGATCCAGAACGATGGCAATACGGTTGAAGGCTTTTAGCCGCCCCGATTGCCCGTCGGTGAGCCCACCAGGAAACGACGAGCGCCGCGCTCGTTCCAGGCTGACGGCTTCTGCTCGGCGTGCTTGATGTATAGCGAATTAGGAGGAACATACGATGAGTAGCTCGTTACATACTGCCCAGGAACTGCTGAATACGGTGATGCGCTGGCAATCTGAGCCGGATCAGGCCACGCAGGATCTGCTTCCCGCCGGCCTGGAAGCGCACCTTGAGCAGCTCAAAGATCTGCCACTGGGGATGGCCTATGTTGACGACGAGCGTGAGGAGCTTGTCGTCGGTCTGGCGGGGGAGCGGGATCGTGAGGACGCGGGGCGTGCGCTGCGGGCGCTGCTGGGCGACGTTCCGCTGCGGCTGAGCTCGGTGCAGGTCACGCGAGATGACGCGCCGGCCAAAAAGGAGGACTGCCGTCCGATCTGGGGCGGTGTGCGCATGAACAGCGGCGCGACGATCGCGGTGGTCTATAAGCTCAGCGATGGCTCGCTCGGCACGATTCTTTCAAGCCATGCCGTTGGTGAGGGCACAGGGCAGACGGTGGGCCAAGCAGCCATCACCTCTGCCTATGGCAAGGTGACGATCAACCCGTCGTTGAAAAGCCGCTACAGCGACTCGGCGCTGGCGGTCATCACGAATACGCGGATTGGTGGCGAGCCCAACAAGATCTGGGCCGCACCAAACACGGCCTACACGGTCAATGACTATGCGATCTCGTCCAACACGCCGCTTAGATTGGTGATCTACATGCAGGGTGCGCAAACACCGGAGCTTCAGCGCGGAGTGATCTGGCAGAAGGGCGTCACAATCAAAGACGCGCGCGGCGTGCTGTATGATCAGGTACTGGCTACCTATAGTGCCCAGAGCGGCGATAGCGGCGCGCCGATCTTTTATATGACCGAGTATCCCGGCTATGTGGTCTTTGTCGGCCTCCATGCTGGGCGGATCATCGAGGATGAGACGACCTATGCGTATTACAGTACGTGGGAGGCGATCCGCGCGGAGCTAAAACTCCCGCAATACAAGGGCGCGGAGGTAAGCGCGCCGAGTGCTCAAAGCGTTAAGTAGCGTAATAATCGACTGCGCTGCGCCGAAATGAATCGGGGTTCGTCGTCGACGAACCCCAGCCGGAAGCTGCTTAATCTTTCAATCTGACTCTGATCACATGCTTTCGCTCATCGCTTCACGCGACGCGCTTGCTACAGCGGAATATCTTCCAGCGAGACCATGCCGTGACGCAGCGCGTAGAGCACGGCCTGCGTCCGGCTTTGCAGCCCAAGCTTGCCCAGAATATTCGAGACGTGGGCCTTGACGGTTTTTTCGCTGACCACCAGCGTATCTGCGATCTGCTTGTTGCTCTCGCCGCGTGCCAGCGCTTTGAGCACCTCGATCTCGCGCTCGGTGAGCGGCTCGGCGACGGCGGGCTGCTCCTTGGGTCCGATCGCCTGCATCAGCCGGCGCGCGGCCTGTGGGTGCAGATGCACTTCGCCGCGCTGCGCCGAGCGGATCGCCGCCGCCAGCTCAGCGGGCTGCACATCCTTGAGCAGATAGCCGATCGCGCCGGCTTTGACCACCGCCGCCACCTGCGCGTCTTCCACAAACGAGGTCAGCGCGATCACCTCGACATCCGGGTAGCGCGTTTTGATCTGCTGGGTCGCGCCGATACCGTCGAGCTGCGGCATAACCAGGTCCATCAGCACCACGTCGGGCTGCACCTTGCCGACCGCTGCCACCGCCGCCACGCCGTTCTCCGCCTCGCCGACCACCTCAATATCTGGCTGGGTTGCCAGAAAGAGCTTCAATCCTTGCCGCACAACATTATGATCGTCAACCAACAAGACCCGAATCTGCTCCATGAGTTACTCGCTTTGCGCAAGTGGTACGTTGACCACAACTTCGGTTCCACTACCAATCTGACTTAATACCACACAGGAGCCGCCGAGTGCCGCCGCGCGCTCTTGCATCGTGCGCTGGCCCATATGATCGCCCGCCACCGGCTGGTACGGATCGAAGCCAACGCCATTGTCTCGCACGCGCAGCTCGACGCCGGTCTGAGCGAGACAAACTGTGACTTTTACGTGGTTGGCGCAGGCGTGCTTACCGACGTTGGCGAGCGCCTCGCTGGCGATCCGGTAAAGCGCCTCCTCGACGGTCTCCGGCAGCCGCGTGCTATCCAGATCCATCTCGACGTCGATCCCGGTGCGTGAGCGGAACGCGCCCACAAAGCGCTCGATTGCGGCGGCTAGCCCGGCCTCACGCAGCGCGCCGGGCCGCAGCTCGAAGATCAGCGCCCGCATCTCGGCGAGCGCGCCGCTGGCCAGGCTTTGCACGGTTTCCAGCATCGAGTCGGCGGCCTGAAGATCGGTTGCGGCGGTGGTGCGGGCCGCCTGCGCCGCCAGCGTGAGCGAGAAGAGCGTCTGTGTCACCGAGTCGTGCAGGTCGCGCGCGATCCGCTGGCGCTCTTCCAGGGCCGCCAGCTGCCGCGATTGATCGACCAGCCGGGCGTGCTCCAGCGCCAGCGCGGCCTGATCCGCGAAAATATCCAGCAGCTGCACTTCGTCGGCGCTGAACTGGCGCGCGTGCTCGTAGTAGACTACGATGCCGCCGTAGATTCGGCCTTTGACCATCAGCGGCGCGGCCAGAATGCTCTGGAACGGCAGCTCGGTCGGCAGGTTGAGATCGTGCTCGCGCTGCCACTCCGCCGCCTGCACATTCGGCACACTCACCGCGTGATTGGCCTTGATCGCGGTGCCGACGATCTGCTCGCCAAGCCGGGAGATACACTCGCTGTGGCCGCTGACGAAGCCCCAGGCGTTGCGTGGCGTGAGCTGGTTTGTGCTCGGGTCCAGCTCGTAGAGCGCGCACATCGGCGTTTCCATCAACTCGGTCGCCTGCTGCATGATGCGTCGCAGCACAGCGTCTAGTCCCAGCGCCTCGGTCAGCGCCAGCGCGCCTTTGCGTAGGGCCTCGGAGAGTCGGCGGCGCTGCTGCTCGGCGGCAAACAGCCGAGCATTCTCGATCGCCAGGGCTGCCTGCTGGGCGAAGCTTTCCGCCAGTCGCGCCTCGGCGGCTGTGAAGGCGTTGAGCTCGCTGCGATCCAGCGTGATCATGCCGATCGCGTGGCCGCCATAGCAGAGCGGCACGCCCATCCAGGAGCGAATATGGCTCATCCCCGGATCGTCAAAGGTCGAGTAGGCGGCCTGGGCATCGGCCAGCCGCATGGTCTGCGCTGCTTTGATCACCAGGCTGTTGGGATGATCGTCGGTCAGCGGAAAGCGGATGCCGGGCAGCTCTTCGTCGTTGGCAAAGCCGCGCACCGCGATCACACGCACCGCGTCGTCTTCACGCAGTTGAACCGTGGCGCTGCGATAACTGACAACTTTTTGCAACTGCGCCAGGATCGTTTCAAGCACGCTCGACAGATCCAGCGTCGAGCCGACCGCTGCCGCCGCGACGCGCAGGGTTTCGGCATGACGGCGGCGCTGCTGCTCGGCGGCAAACAGGCGCGCGTTGTCCAGCGCCAGCGCGATGTGATCGGCGATCGCTTCGAGCAGCGTGATACCGCGCGGAGTGAAGGCGTGGGCTTTGGAGCGGAAAACGATCAAGATGCCGGCGACGTCGCCACGGGCAAAGAGCGGCAGGCCGACCATCGAGCAGAGACAGGCGTCGGTGGCCAGCGACTCAAGCTCGGGCAGCGCGCGCAGATCCGCGAGGATCATTGGCTTGCCCTCGGCGGCCACCTGTAGCAGCAGCGGCTGATCCAGGCCGATCACGCCGTACTCGTCGAGCTGCTCGCCGGCGATGCCACGGTGGACGATCAGCTGCATCTGCTCGTCTTCGCTGGTGTAGATCGCGCCCGCGTCGAGGTCGAGCAGATCCAAAACATGGTCGAGCGCCGAGGCCAGCAGCGGCAGCGGCTCCAACGACGAGGCCACAGCGGCGGCGATCGCGTTCAAAACCAGCAGCTCACGGGCGCGATCCGCCATCAGATCGCGTTCGAGCATCGGCTCGGCGGGAAGTTTGGGCTTAGCCATAGGCATTACACTTCGTCTGGGGCGCTGTCGGCGGCGAGTGGTGCT
>JAFAYS010000643.1 GCA_019240175.1 Chloroflexota bacterium
TCCGCGCGTGCGCCTGGCCGACATGAGCGGCGACGGCATGCAAGATCTGGTGCTGGTTCACAATGGCCGCGTCGACTACTGGCCGTACCAGGGCTACGGGCGCTGGGGCAAGCGCGTCACCATGACGCAGAGCCCGCGCTTCGCCGACGCCGCCTACGCGCCGCTGGGCTACGATCCGCGCCGCATCCTGCTGGGCGACATCGACGGCGACGGCTGCGCGGATCTGGTCTATGTCGGCTTCGACCACGTGACGATCTGGATCAATGGGAGCGGCAACGGCTGGAGCGCGCCGATCGTGGTGCGCGGCACGCCCATGATGTCGGATCGCGCGAGTGTGCGCCTGGCCGATATGCACGGCACCGGCACGGCGGGGATTCTGTGGACCTACGACTACGAGGCTCACCGCGACAGCACCTACAAGTTCCTGGATCTGACCGGCGGCGTCAAGCCCTACCTGCTCAACGGCATGGACAACCATCTCGGCGCGCAGACTCGCGTCGAGTACACCTCGTCCACGCAGATGTATATCGCGGATCAGCAGCGCCGCGAAAGCCGCTGGCAGACCACGCTGCCGTTTCCGGTGCAGGTCGTGCGGCGCGTCGAAACGATCGATGCGATCTCAGGCAGCAAGCACACAACCGAGTTCCGCTACCATCACGGCTACTGGGACGGCGCGGAGCGCGAGTTTCGCGGGTTTGGTCGCGTGGATCAGCGCGACACCGAGACCTTCGACGCCTTCAACACCGCCGGCGATCGCGCCTTCAACGCCGTGATCGCCGCGACATTCTCGCCGCCGACCGAAACGCGCACCTGGTTTCATCTCGGCCCGGTCGGCCCCGAGTTCGGCGACTGGCGTGAGCTAGATCTGAGCGCCGAGTTCTGGGCCGAAGATCGCCAGCAGCTCGCGCGTCCGGCCTCGGTTGCGCAGTTTCTGGACACCTTGCCCCGCCGCGCCAGACGCGACGCCGTACGCGCGCTGCGTGGACGCGTGCTGCGCACCGAGCTGTACGGCCTGGACGGCGGCGAGCGCGCAAGCCGGCCCTACACCGTCACCGAGACACAGTATGGCGTGACCGATCTGCCGGCTGCCACACCGGACGCGCCCTGGCGACAGCAGATTTTCTTTCCGTACACCGTGGCTCTGCGCACAACCCAATGGGAGCGCGGCGACGATCCATCGACGCACATCGTCTTCTCCGACGACTACGACGCCTACGGCCAGTCGCGCCAACAGACCAGCGTGGCGCTGCCCCGGCGCTCGGCGCGTCGGCAGACCAAGACCGGCGCGACCATCGGCGCGGTGCTGGTGGATGAGACCAGAGTGCTGGCGACGCATACGCGCACCGTGTACGCCACGCCCGATCCTGCGGTGTACCTTTTCGATCGCGAGGCCCAGCGCCGCATCTTCGAGCTGGCAGCGCCGCCCAGTATCAGCGAAAGCGCGCCAGCGGATCTTGTGCGCGTGCTGGCCGAGCAGATCGCGGCAGCTCAGGCGCTGCACAGCCAGTTCCGCGCGCTGCTCGATCCTTGGAATCCCAGCCAGCCACTGCCCGCGCAGCTGAGGCTGACCGGCCACACGCTCAACTACTACGACGGAGCGGCCAGCGCCGATCCCACACCTGCTGGCCGTCCCCTGGGCCAGGTCGGGCCGTACGGCGCGCTCGTGCGCAGCGAGATGCTGCTCTTCGGCGATGCAGATCTGGCGGCGACCTACGGCGATCGGCTGCCCGCCTATCTCGGCGGATCGGCTACGCTGCCACCTGGCGCGCCCGCGATCACAGCGGCTACCCTGGGCTATCGTCGCGCGGGAGCGGGAGAACAGCCCGGCTACTACATCACCACGGCGCAGCAGCGCTACGACTTCCACGATCCGGCAGCCACGCAGCGACGCGGCATGGTGCTGAGCACGCGCGACGCGCTGGGCGCGATCACCACGCTCACGCTGGATGCCTACTGGCTGCTGCCGACGCTGGTCCGCGATCCGATCGGCCTGGAAACCAGAGCGGTGCATGATTATCGCCTGTTTCAGCCGCTCTCCGTCACCGATGCCAACAACAGCACCACCCACACGCGCTACACGCCGCTGGGCTTTGTCCGCAAAACCTTTGTGCAGGGCCAGGACGGCGCAGGTGGAACCGAGGCCAAGCCCGCGATCGAGTGGAGCTACGATCTTTTCGCCTACGAGCGCACCCGCAATCAGCCGGAGCCGCAGCCAATCCTGGTTCGCTCCCGCCGCCGCGTGTGGCACGCCAGCGAAAATCGTGGCGACGAGCTGATCGAGCAGTACGAGTACTCGGATGGCTTCGGGCGACTGATCCAAACGCGCGCGCAGGCCGAAGATCTGGTTTTTGGCCTGACCGGCGACGATGTGGGCCTGGCTGCCGAGGCCGGCACTGTGCGCGGCCCGGCCCGTGGTCAGCGCGCCGCCGACCGCGTGATCGTCAGCGGCTGGAAAATCTACGACAACAAGGGCCGCGTCGTGGAGCAGTACGAGCCGCTGCTGGCGACCGGCTGGCAGTACCGGCGCTCCGAAGCGCAAGGGCCGCACCTCAGCTTCTTCTACGATCCGCGTGGCCAGCTTGTGCGCACGCGCAATCCCGACGGCAGCGAGCAGCGGATTGTGCGCGGCGTTCCCGGCAATCTGGCCGCGCCCACGAGCTACGCGCCGACGCCCTGGGAGCGCTTCACCTACGACGCCAACGATCTCGCGCCGCTCAGCGCCGATCCTACGACCGGCCAGCCGCTGACCGAGCGCGCGCCGGCCAGCCATCATTTCACGCCTACCAGCGAGCTGGTCGATGCGCTGGGCCGCGTGCTCTGCCGGATCGAGCGTAACGGTGCCAATCCCACGACCGACTGGCTGCTCACGCGCTTTCAGTACGATGGACGCGGCAACCTGCGCGCGGTCGTCGATCCGCTGGGCCGCACCACCGTCGAGCAGCACTACGATCTGCAAAAACGTGTGGTTCGCGTCGTCAGCGTCGATGCCGGCAATCGCAGCTCGGTGCTGGACGCGCTGGGCAATCTGATTGAATACCGCGACAGCAAAGGCAGCCTGACGCTGCGCCAATACGATCCGCTGCACCGGCTGACGCAGCTGTGGGCGCGCAACACCGCGACCGCGCCGCTGACTCTGCGTGAGCGGCTGCACTACGGCGACGGCGGCACGGCAGCGCAGCCACCGGCGGAGCGACTGGCCGAGCGCGCGCTCAATCGGCTAGGACGGCTGGCCCGCCACTACGACGAGGCCGGACGGCTGGACTTTGCGCGCTACGATCTGCTGGGCAACCTGCTGGAAAAAACCCGCCGTGTGATCGGCAACTCCGCGCTGGCCAACGGCTGGACCGCCGACTGGAGCGTCGGCAACAGCGAGAACGCGCTCGACGCCACGGGCTACGTGACCAGCACCCGCTACGATGCGCTGGGCCGGATCGTGCAGCTGACCACGCCCACCGATGTCAACAACGCGCGCGCGGTGCTAACTCCGCGCTACAACCGCGCCGGCACGCTCGAACGTGTGGAGCTGGACGGCCAGCCGTATGTCACGCAGATTGCCTACAACGCCCGTGGCCAGCGCGTGCTGATCGCCTACGGCAACGGCGTGATGACGCGCTACGCCTACGATCCGCGCAGCTTCGTCCTGAACCGCGCGCGCAGCGAGCGCTTCAGCGCGTCCACGCCCGACACCTGGACCGGCACCGGCGCGCCGCTGCAAGAGCTGTTCTACAGCTACGATCTGATCGGCAATCTCACGACGATCGACGAGCGCACGCCCGGCTGCGGCGTGGCGGGCAGCCCAGAAGGCCGCGACCGGCTGTTGCGTCGCTTCGGCTACGATCCGCTCTACCGGCTGATCCAGGCTGATGGCCGCGCCTGCAAAGACCTTCCCGTACCGCGTCCCAGCGACGATCTGGCGGTCTGTGGCGCGTATCCCTACCGTGGCAGCCCGGCGATCCCGAATCAAAACAACGCGCCCGAGCTGACCGAGCGCTACACCGAAAGCTACAGCTATGATCTGCTGGGCAACCTGCTGACACAGAGCTACCAGGCCGCCAGCCGCTGGAACCGCACCTACACGCCCGAAGCCGGCACCAATCGGCTGCGGCAGGTCGTCGCGGGGAGCAGCCCGGCCCAAAGCTTCACCTACGACGCCAACGGCAATCTACGCCAGCAAAACACCGAGCGCCAGTATGTGTGGGATCACGCGGATCGACTGGTCGGCTACCTCAACCAGGTCGGCAGCGCCAAGCCCACGATCGAAGCGCAGTATTTGTACGGCGCGGACGGACAGCGTGTCAAAAAATGGGTCAAGACCAAAGGCGGCGGCGGCGCGGAAAGCACCGTCACGATCGACGGCGTCTTC
>JAFAYS010000658.1 GCA_019240175.1 Chloroflexota bacterium
ACTCGTCGTGGTCGCCTCGGGCTGGGTTCACTTTCTGGGTATGGAAGCGTATATCTTTACGTTTCTGCTGGTGCTCAGCATTTCGCTGTTTCTCGCCGGCCAGCGTCTGGTGACAGGCTTTATGCTTGGGCTGCTGTTTCTCACGCGCGGCGAAGGGATTCTGGTTTTCGGCCTGCTGCTGATGCTCGCCGCGCTTCAAGGCTGGACCACACGCAAAACATCCGGATCGAACTGGATCAGCGGTGTCCTGATGCTGGGACTTGGCTTTGCCGCGCCGGTCGCCGTCTGGATCGTGTACGCCCAGAGCACATTTGGCAGCATCTTGCCGAATACTCTGGCTGCCAAACAGGCGCAAGGTCAGAACGGGCTGGGCCAGCCGTTTCTGAGGCGGCTAGTTCACGAATGGCTCCCGACCTGGGGCACGCGGTTTGCGCTGCCGTCATTCCCGCTGATCAACGCCTGGTGGCTGCTGATCCTGGCCGGGGTCATTTCAGCCGGGCTGCGCCGACGCTCGTGGCTGATCTTTCTCGCCTGGTGCCTGCTGTATGTGCTTGGGTACACACTGCTCGGCGTATCGGCGTACTGGTGGTATCAGCTGCCGATCCTGTTTGTCCTACAGCTGTTCTTTGCGCTGGGTGTGATCGCCTGTGTTGAGCTGATCCTCAACGTGGTGAAGCAACACCCGACAGCAGCCGTGCTGTCATCGCTGCTGGTCGGGGCGGCATTGCTCAATCTTGGCCTGCCGACGGTCAGAAACGCGCTCAGCTATGAAGGCGATCCGCGCGGCAAAAGCTATATCGAGCTGAGCCAGTGGCTGCGTCAGCACACCGCGAGCACCGACAGCGTCGCCTTCATCGAGATCGGGTATCTTGGCTACTTCACCGACAATCGGATCATCGATCTGGCCGGTCTGACGCTGCCGAATATCGTGCCGCATATTGCCCAGGGCGATTTTGCCTGGGGCTTCTGGCACTACGCGCCGGATTACTACGTCCACTCCGTCACTTTCGACTGGGCGCTCGCAGATATTCGCAACGATCCACGCTTCGCGCAGTCCTACCAGCCAGTCGCGACAATCCCCGGCGCAACCGAGCACGAGTTTGTCGTCTACAAGCGCGTTCCTCAGATCGCCTCAGACGCACCCAGTCCCCTGTCACCCGTAGACGATTAGCGTCAACGCGAGATCATGGCCTTCAGGCGCAAGAGCGCGCCGAGCCGTGAGGTTGCTTGGGCTGAGGGCAACGCCTGGGTGTCCTTCAAAAAACAACACATACGACTGCTCTGCCAGAAAGCAGCATGGAGCTTGAGATAAAGGAGAAGTTTGTGTCTGGTGTCCGCCCCCGCAACGTTGGTCTGCTTGTTCTGCTCGTCCTGTGTTCGATCTTCCTGTTTTTTGGTCCAACCGATAACTGGAGCTGGGACCCGTCATTTTATTACGCCCAACTCCGCTCCCCAATCATCGACGGCGATCTGGATCTCAGCCAGGAGGTGATCCCAGCCGAGCAGCTTACGCCCCACCCGGTAACAGGTCTCGTCGGCAGCGTATGGCCGATGGGCGTGAGTATCTCCTGGTCGCCTTTCTTTCTGGCCGCACATATCGTCACGCTGGCAACCTCAGGTCGCCAGGCGGCGGATGGTCTTACGCCGATGTATATTGCCGCCGTTGGAGCCGGCTCAGCGCTGTATGGGCTGATGGGCGTGTTGATCACCTACCGGATCTGCCGCATGTTTGCTCGTCGTGATCTGGCGGCACTCAGCGCGTGCTTAGTGCTGCTGGCGACACCGCTGTTCTTTTATGTGTATCGTCAGCCGCTGATGGGCCATACGATCGGGATGCTGGTAGTAGCACTGCTGCTGTACTCCGTGATCCAAATTCAGCAAGATCGTATTCCATTCCGCTATAGTGGCCTGCTGCTCGGCACGCTGGTCGGATTGTCCACGGCAACGCGTTGGATCGGTGCGACAACCGGCGTCTTTCCCGCGCTCCTGTTCCTCATGTACCTGATCCCGGCGCTGCGTCAGCGCGATTGGCCGCAGGTTCGTGCTGTGATACGGCAAATGCTGATCGCAGGGCTGGCGGCGAGCATGATGCTGCTGCCGCAGCTTGCACTGTGGCACCGCCTGTACGATCAATGGCTGCGGGTTCCAGTGCCGGGCCAACTGTTTACCACCCGCACGACCTGGCTGCCTCCGTATATTCCGCATCTATTTGTGCATACGAATCGCGGGCTGCTCTACTGGGCACCCTTGCTTGTGGTAGGCATGATCGGCCTGTTCCGCGTCCAGCCGATCAAGCTGCGTGTGATCCTGCTCAGCTATCTCGCGGCCTATTGCTACGTGCTTGGCTCATTCGTCACCTGGCATGGCGGTGGCGGCTATGGAGCGCGTTACTTCATCGAGTCATTGCCGGTGCTCGCGGTTGGTTTTGTTGTTCTGTTGCGGGACGTGTGGAGCATGCGCTGGGGAAGGCTCGTGATTATCGGGCTAGGGGGTGTGCTGATCATGCATCAGCTTGTGCTGGTGACGATTGTTGAGCAAGGCTGGCTGCCGCTGCAGGCCTACTACACCGGCGAGCCGCTGGGTCTGCGCTATCAATGGGACGGGTTGTCGCGTCTGGTCGAGCATCCAGGCGATCTGTTGCTGCCGCGCCCTAAGATCGCTGCGCCACATCAGACGGCAATCACCAATCTGGTTACAGGCCCGCATCCGTGGACGGTCTATCAGATTCCACTCGTCGCGTGTGTGGTGATTGGCTGCGGCCTGATCGCGTATCACTATCTGGCCCGCCTACGCTTCCTGCCACTGCTGACCGGCCTCATCATCGCGTATATGCTGAGCTGGTTCTGGTTCTTGCTGATCGCGATTTAACGCTGCCAGGCGATGCCACATTCCTAGGATGGCATGAGATATTCAGCCAGCGGGATCGCCTGGAGTGGTACCACGTGCGCGTGCTTGACGGCGGCCTCACGAAGATGGCGATACAGGTCTAGCTCTGGGTCCTGCCGAAAAGCCAGAAAGCCCTGCTCCGACTCGAAGACCAGGAGGTGGATCTCGTCGGCGGCGTCGCTCGCTGCGGCATGCGTGGGCTTCAGCACATACACGAACTGGCCGCCATGCCGCTGCATCACACGGGCGGCATGGACTTCATATTGGCGCAACATCTCGTCCATCGCGGGGTGGAGCACAATCGATACCAAATAGTACACGCTCATCTCTCGATTATAGCCGATCGTGCTCGGATAGATCGTGCTCATGTGGCCGGTGACCAGCGCGGGATCATCGTCGCCAGCAGACTATCGCTTTGAGGTCGTGCCCTCGTGGTCCAGCGGGTTTGCCGCAGCTCTGGTGGCAAACCCGTTGCGGACGAACGTTGCCGCGAGGCACAACGGCTTGCGCGTCGCCTGGTCTTCGAAGTACCCGACGAACTCCGCAGCCAGGTCGAGCCGTGGATAGCGGGCCAGCACGTCCGCGCGCAGGTCTGCGGGAATCTGTTCGATGTGCCGACCTGAGATATCCATGCCCGTCGAGAGCTCCAGCAGATATCCCTCGGGATCGGTCGCGACGTCCACCGCATCCCACATGTGCCGCACGATGATCTCGGCAGCGCGGCGGCGACGCTCCACCGACCATCCGGCGGCAGCTCCGAACACCCACGCCACATGACCGCCGGCCTCCTCGAAGGGAAGGCGGTGATTATCGAACTCCGGGACCAGGGCGAGATCATGGAGCATGGCCGACACGTAGAGCAGCTCGGCGTCAAAAGTAATTCCGTGATCGTGCGCGTATCCAGCCGCCCATAGATAGGCGCGTATGGAGTGGTTGCGGAGCGCGGGTGAGCAATATGTCGTGGTGATGTCGAGCGCGGCGCGGCACGCCGGGGTCACGGGTATTTCCAGATCATCAAGGCGCATGAACGGTCTCCTGCTGTCGGCATCCGCACCAGGTCATGCTCGTGCTCGGGCGCAGGAGACGCCGAATGGCCCAGATCTGCTGCGCCCAACCAGCATAGTACCGCCGTCAAGTGCAGCAGAGCCGACAGAACCTGTCACACTCTGGTCGTGCTATGCAGTCAACCGTTGTGCCGGGTAGCGGGCGTGATAGCCATTCTTGGCCAGTCGCCTGCTAACCCGGCCCACCGCCGGCGTGGATGCGTAAGTCAATCAGATGTAGTTGAGCAGAGCAGCGCAGCGCAATTCAGATAAAAGCAAGATGAAAGCAAGCAGATCATCCTGCGCAGCGATTGCCTCGACGACAGCATACAGAGCGCAGGATAGTGCTTAAACGCCAGCACCGAGCCGCAATCGCGACCCGGTGCTGGTTGAAAACGTAGGAGTGGAACGAGACCTAGGGGTTGAGGCTGGAGCTGATGGTCTCGAAGACCGAGCTGACCTTGCCACCCAGAACGGTCAAGACGCCGATAACGACAATAGCGATAAGAACAAGGATCAAAGCGTACTCGACCAGGCCCTGGCCTTCCTCACGAGCGAAGAAGTTGCGAAGCATGTGTGTCACCCCTTTGCAAAGTAGTAGTAGAACGTGTGGGTATGATAGCGGAGTCCACAGCAGGTGCCTATAGCCGAACAGTCCTGGGAGGGCTGCTCAGCGGTACGCGGGGCTATCCTGACGATCGTTCCTACCGTGTACTTTCTGGGACGACCAGCACTGATGCAGCGCGCTTGTGTAAGATCGCACACCAGAGTACACTCGCCTCGTCTAGATCGTCCAAATGCATGGACCGCCGACTTAAGCATTTGCAAAGGAGCACCTATGAAAGCTGTTCGCCTGGTTGCGGCGCATCACCCACTTGAGCTGCACGAGCTGCCACTCCCCACACTCGGCGATCACGATGTGCTGGTGCGCGTCCGCGCAGCGGGCATCTGCCACAGCGATGTCCACTATCGCGCGGCGACCGCCTCTGAGCCGCCCGTGCCCAAGACGCTGGGCCACGAGATCGCGGGAGTGGTGGAGCAGGTTGGCAGCCGCGTCACAACCGTCGCCGCCGGGAGCCGCGTGTGTGTGCACTATGTTTTGAGCTGCGGTGAATGCATCTATTGCCGCGCCGGAGCTGAGCAATTTTGCACGCAGGGATCCATGATCGGGCGCTATGTCGACGGCGGCTATGCGGAATTTGTGGCGGTGCCCGAGCGCAACGTCGTGCTGCTGCCGGACGAGATCCCGTTTGAGCACGGCGCGATCTTGATGTGCTCGTCGGCCACGGCCTTTCATGCCCTGCGCAAAGCGCGGCTCGTGGGCGGCGAGACCGTCGCGGTCTTTGGCATCGGCGGGCTGGGTGTATCGGCGATTCAGTTGGCCTACGCCTTTGGCGCGCTGGACGTGTACGCCATCGATATCAACGCCGACAAGCTCAAGCTGGCCGCCAGCTACGGCGCGATCCCGGTCGATGCCCGCGCTGGCGATCCGGTCGCGACGATTCGTGAGCGGACGCACGGTAAAGGCGTCGATGTAGCGCTGGAAGTCATCGGCCTGCCCCAAACCATGAAGCAGGCAGTGCAATCATTGGCCGTGCTGGGCCGCGTGGTGATCGCCGGGGTTGCCGGCCAGGCGCTGGAGCTGGATACCTATCGCGAGCTGCTGGGCAAAGAAGCCGAGGTGATTGGCACCATGGATCACCTGCTGCATGAGCTGCCGCTGCTGCTGGAATTGACGCGACGCGGCAAGCTCAAGCTTGACCAGGCGGTGACGCGCACGGTGCCGTTGGATGCCGACGCGATCAACCAGGTGATGGACGAGCTTGAACAGTTCGGGAGCAGCGTGCGCAGTGTGATCGTGCCGTAGACGGGCAGGCTACACGGAATCTCTATTCAGCGGAGCACTGTATAGATCTTGCTTGGCTGGTCGCACGGATCTGAATCGTAGAGGAGGGAGCCATGCGCTGGGAGGAATTAACCGGCGACGCGTTTGTCACAGCCGTCGAGCAGAGCCAGGGCGTCTGCCTGGTGACGCTGTCCGTGGTAGAACAACATGGTCATCACTTGCCCTTGGGCACGGATACGTTTATTGGTCGCGCGGTGGTGACGCGGGCCGCCGCGATCGAGCCGGCGGTAGTGTTTCCTGACTACATCTTCACACAGATCCCCGAGGCGCGGCATCTGCCCGGCACGATCGCCATCGATCCCGATCTGATGGTGCAACTGCTGGACAATGTGTGCCGTGAGATCGCCCGCAATGGCCTCACCAAAATTGTGCTGGTCAACTCCCATGGCGGCAACACCGGGCTGATCAGCCTGTTCAATATGCTTCAGCTCTACCGTCCGCGCGACTACGTGGTCTATCTGGTGCAGCCGATGATGCAGCTGTTCAGCGGCACGATCGACGTGCCGTGGCCGCACGAGAGCGAGGGCCATGCCGGACCCGGCGAGACAAGCATCATCCTACAAGAACGCCCGGATCTGGTGCACATGGATCGAGCGCCAGACGACGACGAGGGCGTAGCGCTGGGACGACTGCGCGACCTACAGGCGGCGGGCGTCCAGACCGGCATCTGGTGGTATGCCGACCATCCCACGCATTATCAAGGTGATGCCCGGCTGGCCACGGCAGAGGCGGGCGATCGTCTGCTCGACGCGATGGCGCAGGCGGTGGTTCAGGCCGTCCGCGCGATCAAAGCCGACGAGGAAACCCAGCGGCTGCAGGACGAGTTTTTTGCAGGTTCCCACGCGCCGCTCGCCGCCAAACGATCGGAGCAGTAAGCAACACTACATGTACGCGCCCGCCGCGATGGTATCACCGTCACGGCGGGTGTTTCAATGCGCCGACATCCGACGCAGATTCCACAGCATCAACTCCATCACTTATGTCAATATCAACCTGTGCCATAGCCGCTGGCGTGTCCTGATTCGTGGGTGACGAATCAGGACAGATCAATCTGCACACTCCCCCGGAAACCCACGTTGCGATCGCGATGCATGGAATTCAGATCACGCCTCGGCACACCTAACCTTTTGGCCGTGCTGCGGATACATACAAAGAGAGCGCTCTGACACTATTGGCTGAAAGGAAGGACATGCAAGAACATGAGGCGATAGCTCGACTCAAGCATGGCGACATTGCCGGGCTGGATGTGCTGGTGCGCCAGTATCAATACCAGGCCGTGCGCGCCGCAACACTCGTCATCCGCGATCGGACGGCGGCTGAAGATGTTGTCCAGTCGGCCTTTTTACGGATCGTCAGCCGTATTCACCAGTTCGATAGCCAGCGTCCGTTTGGTCCTTGGTTTCTGCGGATTGTGCTCAACGATGCCTTGAAAGAGGCGCAGCGGCGCGAGCGCTACACGTCGCTGGATCAGACGAGCGACGCAGGCATGACACCGCTCGATCTGCTGCTGGCGGAAGCCTGCGGCCCTGAGCTAATCCTAGAGCAGGGAGAAACGCGCGAGGCGGTCGTTAACGCGCTCAACCAGCTCACACCGCTTCAGCGCGCCGCCATCGTCCAGCGCTACTACCTGGGCATGAGCGAGGCCGAGATGGCGCGCGACAGCGCCGCCAGCGCTGGGGCGATCAAGCTGCGACTGTTTGGAGC